>JAWXAT010000052.1 GCA_034439615.1 Oligoflexia bacterium
AGGTAACGCCACTAGGCGCAGTCCATGTGCCGCCGGAGGTAAAAACTTTCCGCGCCTTTCTTGAGCCCGCATGGGCGTTAAAGCTTAAAAGAAATGTTAAAAATAAAAGAAAAATTATTCTCATGACTTTCCTCCCTTAAAAAACAAACCAATCCGTCCCGTCTGAAATGAAGGTGTAGGCACCCCAATCACCGCTTAAAATTTTGTTACTTGAGAGATTTTCAATTTTTTCAGTACCAGCTCTTGCGATAGTGCAGTTATTCGTTGAAAACGAACCTGCTTTATCCTTCACAATGAAATAAAAATTTTGAGAGGCCGCAGGCAAAGTTACGGTAACGGCACCGCCAGAAGTATCGACGAGATAAGTTGTTCCAGGTGTAGCGGTTGTGTTTGATGAGATTGTACTTATTGAAACGATATGAAAAAATCCCGGAACATCTGGGAAATTTATCGTTCTGTCATTTGTGTGGCTTGACGATAGAGTTAAAGTCTTTGCAGTTGTGGCTCCACCTAAACTCCATTTGGCTTGCTTTGTGGTATCACCAACATTTCCCCAGGCCACTGTGCTATCTGAGAAAATTTTATTCGTAAAAGTTTGCTGAGTTGAAAGAACAGCCATAGTGTCGGTGCTGTCTGGGATAGTAATCGTTCTGTCGTCAGTATGACTGGATAAAAGGGTCAAAGTCTTAGCCGTAGTTGCCCCGCCCAGAGACCATTTTGCTTGCTTTGTGAGGTCTGAAATATTTCCCCAAACAACATTTGAATCTGTAAGAATTTTATTTGAAAAAGTTTGTTGGCTTGAAATCACTGCCAAAGTGTCTGTCACATCAGGAAAAGTTAATGTTCTATCATTGGTGTGATTTGATAAAAGAGTAATAGTTTTGGCAGTAGTTGCACCTCCCAAACTCCATTTGGCCTGCTTTGTGGCATCTGTATCATTTCCAAAGCTCACCGATAAATCAGATAAGATTTTATTTGTGAATGTTTGTTGAACACCTAAAGCAGCAACGGTGTCAGTCGCATCGGGGAGTGTAAGCGTTCTATCATTAGTGTGGCTGGAGGAAAGTGTGAGGGTTTTACCCGTCGTTGCTCCTCCCAAAGACCATTTTGATTGTTTTGAGGTGTCAGAGACATTTCCAAAACTTGTCGTTGAATCAATTAAAATTTTATTTGAAAGATTCATTGCCTCTATGTTTGAGGCGAGCTCCACCCAAGCTGTACCATTAAAAACATTCTTTTTATTTGTGGTGGTGTTGAAAATTTCTAATCCCGCTGGCGGTGAGGAGATGGCATCTCGCTGGGCCTGACTCATGCGAGGGCCAAGAAGTCCTTTAACTGTAGATTTCACCTCAAGAAGAGCTTTTGGTTGAATGGCTGTGCTATCGCCAATTTTCACAGATTCAAACCGATCAGCTAGAGCCGGAGGAATCACAAGAAAAATGGTTAATAAAAAACCTATGGTTTTCATGTTATGTCTCCTTGGCAAAGCGTTTGATGATTTGATAACGAATTTTTCCGACGTAGTTTGGGCCGCCAAGCGCGTCACTGACGTATTGAACTTGGCCAAGTGTAGTTATTGAAAAATCAACACCAGATGCTTCGCCATCGGGATTTGCCCCGTAATCTCGATTTGAAACAATCCAGGTGTCAGAGACTTGCTCATAGAAGGCCATAAGCATTCCACCTACACGTTTTCCAAAGGTATCGTTTCGTCGCTCTATGGTGTATTCGACTTTGACTTGACGATATAAATCCTTATCAAAGAGAAGCCCTGAAAGGTCAGTAAGAGAGGCCGCATCATCAATCGTACCTTGATTTTCTCCGCCGCCTCCGCCAGAGGGAATAAAGTTAGCTTGCACATAGCCTAAAGTGACAAAGTCATCTGCCCCTGTGGGAGCTGTGGCCGTAGGTAGGAGTGGTGTTTCTGGGCCAGTCGTGAATTGATAGTCTCTTGTTCCCATCACCATCCCTCGGCGTTATCTTCAATACCTTTTTGGTCGTCTAAAATAAGCCCCACGACACGAAGGTCTTTGTTTGTTTCATTAACTGAGAAATTTCTTACTCTCAATTCTTCTGCATTAAATGGAAATCCAGGGAGCCTTGTTCTTGAAACTTCAAAAATATCAGAGAGAAGACTTGAGAAAAATCTAATGGGACTTGAAAATTTTAAAGTGCCCCTTCGTTCGCCAAAAATAAAAGAGAGCCTTTGAGCCAGAGTTTGTGCATCACTTGCAAACACATGCAGGGAATCAAAACTTTTTTGGCGACTCACCCCGTGAAGATAAAGGGCGGCGTCACTGATAGCAGTTGCAATGTCAAATGTGGCTTCAGGTCTGTTGATATCGATTGGGACTTCACGCTTATTATATTGAACTAAAATATCTGAAGCCATTTCGGTGTAATCAAATTCATACTGGAGGGAGCCTTCACCAATTTCAACGTCATCGATATTTTGGTTAGCTGCTGTTAAAGGTTTAACTTGAGCAATCGTCCATTTTGCTTCGCTGTTGACATAAATTTTTAAAAGAAGTGTTTGGCAGATTTTTTCAATAATTTCCCGGTAGGTGGGGAATGCGTCTGCTTGGTTTTCAGGGATTGCAATCCCTATCGGATCCCCAATATCTGAGGCTAGGGTTTGAAAGGTAGGGATATCGATTTCATCTTCAGGAATGCCAGCTTGCTTAAGAAGGGCGTAGATAATGACACAGCCATTTGACATATTCCCTAAAGAATTTTGGTCAGATCCAAAAGGCACACCTGCAATTGTTTCCTCATTCTGTCTTCCGTAGGCTCTACAAAAAATTTGATCTGTAGCGGAGAAGGCTCGTGGCATGCCGACATTGGCTTCCATATTACTTGTGAATCTAAAACCCTTACCAGGCATGCCGCCTGAAAGACTGGGCGTGTATTCGAAATAGTCCCTTACAAATTTTAGTTGGTAGCTAATGTTATCTTGAACGACCGTGACGTTCCCGACAAAACTTCTCTCGATGATATTGGCAAAATGATTTACGGGGTTCCCGTCACTCCAACCCCCTAAGTGCTCAATAAATAAATTGATCGGGTCAACCGCAGTAATAACGGCATAGGCTTGTGTTGAACCTCCTCCAAGTCTTAGGAGCCAAATCGTATCGCCTACATTAAAGCCGCTAATATCCGTAAAAAAGGTCACAGTATTTGTGTTGGTTTGACTCATGTCAGGATTTCTTAAAACTCCTCCCGTGGTGGGACTTGATGCAATCCCCCAGGCAACACAAAACCATCTATTCGGATTTGGCCCAAGCCCACTTGGAGAAAAGAAAAATCTTGTGGGAATAAACCCATCCACTCTCCCTAATACTTGTCTTATGGGCCGCCCGAACGCTGCAGGATCCGGCCCCGAGCCAATGCCAGCGTCGTAAAATTGAATGGGTGGATTATTAAAAGTTCCGGGATAGAGATTTTGATTTCTAAATTCACCATTGAGGGCGTCAAGCTGGTCATATAAATTAAACGTCACTTGATCGTCTTCAAATACGACATTGTTTCCAATACCACGGAAAACAAGCTGGATATTTAGAGAGGAAATTTTTCCCACCCAGTGGTACATCCGAAACTCAGCATTTCTAAAACTTTGATCAAAAAGAATTTCGTTAAAAAAATTCTCCGTGTTTGTCGCAACAAGAGAAGTTGAGTGAACGGGTAGAACACCAAATAAAACATCAGAACTTGAAGAAAGAAGTTGGGGAGCCTTTAAAATATACGGCTCAAAGGGCACAACCCTTGACGCCGGATCAAGCGGATCCCTATGCCAGTTAACATCAGTGGTTGCGATGTAGAGCTCATAGGCCGCAACAATGAAGGCATCTGAAGTTGTAGGGTCAAGATCGCCGCCGTTATTGATGTAGAGCAGCTTATTTTCATCATCGTAAAAATAGCCAAAAATGTCTGACGAGAGGGGAATGCTTGAAAGCTTTGTCGCAATGATAGGGCCAATGGTGCTCTTTAAATTCACAGCCGTCACAAATCCTGTCGCAAAGGGAGCCACATACACAAACGTCCCGTAAGCGCTCCACCCTATGACCCTCTTTTTTGGCGTCATCACCACCAAAAACTGCGTCTTTTTTGATTCGATTTGGAGGTTTTCGGAATATGTCAAAAGTCACCCCCAATAATGGCAACCTGATAGGGGAACCTGCTTAAAAATTTACCGTCTAAATTTAGATGCGAACTTCGTTGAATGGGATTTGGCCATGCCCTTTGCCAAGCGATATGAGAGGTCTCAATTCCTGTGTAGCCATTGGCCCACAAAACAAAATAAAAAGTTTCATCTCTTGGGAGAGCTGGAAGCTGATCAAAGTCAAACCAGATTTCCTTAAAGGCATTGGCAAGAGTGGTGATAGCTGATTTTATTTGAACATTTGTTGACGTGTAGACAAGACCACCAGGGCGTCCACCGTTATCTGAATAAATCCTCATCTCAAGGGAGGTAAAGACCGGATCATTATAGAGGATCATAAAGGTTTTTAAGCCCCTCAAAATAAAGGGCTCCACCCCCTCATCATGAAAAAGAACGGGGGAAAAGACCTGCGGGGAACCAGTAAAATCCCCCGTTTTTAGCCATTCCCCAAACACCCTTATCCCCATTTTAGAGCTCCTCCCTTAACTGCATCGAAAAAGAAAAATTATTGGGAGATTCGAGTAAGAAATTGGGATCGCTAGAAAATTTCACATATCTAGAATAGAAATTCTGAGAGCTACTAAAAGCTCCGTCAGGATCAAGGATGACAAAAAAGGGAACGGAGGTTCCCATCTTTTGAAAAATATCGTTAAAGACTTCAAGCTCAGAATATGTGAGCCCATTCCAATCAAGAGAAAATTCTTGAGTTTTTTCTCTTACACCTGAAAAAATTTGCCCACCTTCTGAAATAACCGATGTTGACCTATCAACAAACGATGATTTTAAGGGGAATTGAGCAGCACCACGCTGAGTTGAATAAAAATTCCCAAGATATAAACTTCCAATTTCAATAAACCCATTGGGGTTTGCAGAATCTTGAATTAAAAGCCTCCAATACCTAAGAGGTGTTGGACTGAGACCCGTCGGATTTATAAGAAGGATCGTTTTTTCGTTATAGGTAAGAGTGGTTTCAAATGTGGGGCTTGTCCAAGCGTCAGTGGCATTTGCTTGAAGTTTTAATGTGGCGCTTGAGCTAAATTGTATGGGAGCGTTTCTTTTTCCAATAAGAAGAAAGCACTGGGGGTTTGTGGAAATCCCTAGATCAAGAGTTAAAAATTCCTTAGTGTGGATTTTTAAAAAATCGGCGGTATAGGTAAGAGCCCCTGTCTTATCTGTACTTATGTCAAAGCCAATCACCGACGCTAATGTTGAAAGAACATCTGTATTAATTAATTCAAAAATCCCGCCACCACCCAAGCCGTCAGAGGTGACTTTTATTTTCTTAGAAATCAAATCTTGCGTGATCGTGTAAACAGATGCTCCCGCTACCTCAAGAGCCGCTTTGATGGCGGCCATTAACAAGACCGTAGAAGCATAATTACTCACAGCTATGGTGGCTGTGAGATCAACGGTGGTGGTTTCTCTAAAAATAAGTTTATTATTTAAAGAAGTGATCTCCCAAAACCCTTGAGTTCTCCAAACTTTTGACCTGCGCTTTTTATTGTAAACATTCACCGCTGGAAAGCTTGGATTCTCGCTTGAGGGAATGCCTTGCACCAGAATTTCAGGATCAATTAGGTTTTCAGCTAAGATTTTTACACTCATGCTGTTCTAAACCCCTGGCGATTAAGCTGCAAAATTGTTGAAGCTAGGTCTTTTTCTGAAATTCGTAAATTAACGACGAGCGTTTGATCCGATTGCACCTGTGGCTGAGTGGCAACTTGCCTTTGACTTGCAAGAGCTGCGAGTTGAGCATCCCGCTGATTTTTATCCACGAGAGTGACGCTTCCACCGCCGCCACCTTTCAAAAGACTTCCAATTAGGGGAATGCTGTTGGGTAAAATATCTACACCTGGAATTATTCCCCCGCCGAATACACCCTTAGATCCGTTGCCAAGACCTGTGCCTAAAAATCCTCCCTGACCAAAGAGACCTCCGCTCTCACCGCCACCGCCAAAGATATGGTTAATCCCCTCGGCTAGTCCTTCGATGAGTTTCTTCAAAAATTCGCCTGGGATTTTTAAAAATTCAGTTAGGAACTGACCAACAATTTGAGGAATGGCTTCGATGAATCTTCCAATCAAACGTGGAATGGCTTTTATGAGAGCTTCAATAATCTTTGGAATGTTTTCGATTAACGCTCCAATGATCTCAGGGATTGAAGCAATGATTGCAAAAATAAGATCGGGGATGTCATCAACTAGCGCATTGATGATGTCAGGAATTGATTTTACAAACTCCCTGATAATATTTGGCACTTGCCTTGTGAGCTCTATTCCAAATGCAGGAGCGGCCTTTATAATATTTGAAATAACTTGGGGGAGAGCTTTGGCAAAATCTTGGACAAACTTTTTAACTTCCTCCGGGCCTTTTGCTAAAAGCTCCAGCAGAGGGCCAACAACTGACCCAGCCCCTGGTAAAAAGAAGTCTGCAACAGCAGCGCCCGCAGCGGCCACAAGTTTTACCGCTCCTTGAGCACCCTGGCCAATCTGTTGAACAAGACCCGATGCAATTCCAAGAGCCTTATCTAAATTTGTTGTCCCTTTCGGGGTTTCTACCTGCCCAAAAAGTCCACCCACGGGATTCGCCGATAAAGCTCCGAGAACTTGCTCCCTTTGAGCTTTAGTGAGGGTTTCAATAACCTTGATTTGATTTTCAAGAGCTGCGGATCCATCATTTGCGGCCTTTACCTGGGCCTTGCCAACCGCTGCGATTGAATCAGCTAGGCTTTTTGATTTAGTTGAAATTTTTGAAAACTTATCGTCAACCGTGATGAAAGCATTTTTTGTTCCTTGAACAATGTTTTCAAAACCGTTATGGACTTTTTCTAACCCTTGGCTAATAGGGTTTGTGTCAATAGAGTTATTGAAATTATGGATCGCATCGATGCCATTCTTTAAACCTTGATTAAAATCTTCAACGTCGATTCCAAGTTTTTGAAATACTTTTTTTCCGAGAACAGTGTTGGATAGAATCTCAAAGGCATGAATGACTTGCTCAACAAGTTCTCCAGGCAATTTAATAAGGGCTCCAATGGATTTTTGAAGCAGAAATAAGAGCTTTATTACAATATCGGGAAGGGTAAGAAGAGCAACCTCTACACCTCGAATTGTTGTACCAATTCCTCCGATGGTGACGCGGATAAAATCAATGACAGGCGCTAGGGTTGCAAATGCCGAGATGATTCCACTTGAGATAAATTTTGTGATGGCAGTCGAATTATTAATAATGGCTTTTTCTAGAAATTCAAAACCATCTGCTGTTAATTTTAGAAGCCTCAAAATCACAGGGTTTTGAGTAATAATTCGGCCCGCCGCTTTTTCGACATCTTCAAAAGCGTTGCCGACCTTTTTGAGTCGTCCCTCGTAGGTATTGGCCGCAGCTTCAGCGGCCCCTGAAAACCTACTATTCACAAGGTCAATGGCAGCACCTGCTTGGAGTTGAGCAGCGGTCAACTTTGCTGTCGCAGGAACAAGACGATTCAGACGTCCTAATTGCCCTTCAAATGTTCGACCTAAAAGCTCTGTCGCACTCTCTAAACTTATCCCAAATACGGTGGATAGTTGAACTGACGCCTTGACAAGTTTTTCGGCTTCCGCATTTGAAACATTAAAGGCTTTGGCAAGAGCGACGTTTTTTAGGATGACATCGTCATTAATGCCCGTTGAGTGCTCTAAACTCTTTGCAAGGTTTTGAAAGTGTTGACTAGCTTCTGATGAAAAATCACCAGCAAGTTTTAGAGAAGTATTTAAGGCCGTTACTGCTTGCTCTTGTTTTTGAGCTGCCTCTGTTATGCTTTTTAGCCCCTCGATAAGTTCATGTCCTACAAGAACGGCAACAGCGGCCTTTGCAATTGTCTCTATGACGGCAATACTTTTTTCAATGGAGGAGAAACTTTGAGTAGCATTTTGGGAAAAGTTCTTTATGGCATTTTCAGCTGCCTGGGTGTTGGCCTTAATAATGAATTCGACTTCATTAGAGCCTGCCATTTTATCTCTTCTTTAAACTCTCGGCCTCAAGGCGCGAGATTTCAGAGCTAATAATTGTAAACGCCTGCGCCTTGAAGCTCGAAAGACTTTGCCCATCAAACCGATACCCAAGTTTTGAAAGCTGAAGACGCATGTTATATTCCATCAAAAGTGGGGCTGCTTCATTCACTAAGCTTAATTCCTTATAGGCCGCAGCCACTTGTTGCCTGATAAGGATTTCTAGTTTTTTGTTGGCGAAAATCCGTTCATCAAAATTTCAGCAACCATCAGCATTAATGTGCTGCAGTCCTGGTCATGGTGAAGGTCATCAAAGGATTCCAATTTTGTTCCATCGGTCTTTGTGACATCGACTTTCACATAGTGTTTTTTTGAGAGCTCAAGCATCTTGATAATGGTTTTCCATTTATTATCACCGGGCTTAACTTTTCCGTCGGGCGTGATGTCATAGCCGCACTCTTCAATGAATTGAAATTTTTCAACTTGAGTAGGCTTTAGAAGATGAATTTCACCTGCGAGATTTGAAGGACTTTCGATTCCTTCTCGATCTTTAAACGCCTTTGGAACCGGCCAAACAAAAGTCCATTTATTTTCATCAGTCATTTTTTACCCCTTTTTGGTTTAAACAAAATTCAAATACACTTCACCGGCACCCGTTGAATCCACATATGCCTCTAAATCAAAATCCACAAAAACAAGGCCATCGTTATCCACTGGCTTAAAACTTGTAACCACCGCTGTCGGAAGATACAGGCACCCGCATTTTCCAGGGATCCAGTTACCGCCGGATTTGGTTCCAAAGTTATAAAGAAACCGGGTGTTATCGCCTGCTCTTAAGCGTTTAAATTTGTCGGCGTCATATTGGTTCATGATGGCCGAGACACTCACCGTTACTTTCCTGTCTTTAATGATGGAGCCTGAGATTCCGCTTACGGCTGTCACATCTTTTATAGAGGCTTTACTATTTCCAATTTTAAAGCCGACTTTGCTTGCGTGGATCATGGCGGTTGAGGTGTTGTCCCCAATGAATAGCTCGTTATCTTTGGCGGCAAGCGGGTCAGCATTGTCATAACTTGGGCTGTACGGAGCACCTAAATTTAGTGGGTTATCCGATGTGTAGGTAAGAGCTCCCGTACTGTCAGCAGCTGTTGAAAATCCAATTTTTGTGGCAATTGAATTTGCCGTATTTGCACCGGTGTTCCATAGAAGACTTAATGTGGATCCAGTGCTTGTGACTGTGAATTTCCCGGTAGAGTGAGAATAACTGCAGGTAAAAGTATTTGCGCTCCCCAAACTGTTCAGGGCTGTCTCGATAGCCGAAGCAAGATCAACTGGATCCTTATAAACTTTTACCGCAAGAGTTATGACTCTGGTTGTCGCGTTATCTAAAAAATCAAGTTTACTTGTGGATGAGGTGATAACGATGGGATCAAAGAAGTATTGAATGCCATCTAAGGAATAGCTTCCGTTAATCAGATCACCCGCGCCAAAGTCAAAATTACTTTCAGTTACACGCACCCCGGCGATGAGCTCTATTGCTCCGCCGTTAGCTCTGTAATTCCATATCGAAAGTGTTGGATGTCCTGAATTTAAAGGTTTATAGAGGCAAGCTTTTCCAAGACCCACTCCTGTGCCTGGAGCGTTTAATAAATTAAATCCTAAAGTGATATCATCCCCTGAAACGCTTTGAACAACACGGATCGAATATCCATTGACTGGGTCTTTTATAAGAAGGGCCTGGCCCCTTTGAAAATTTGCACCGATTCCAGATCCAACTTTCACAACTGAAACAGTAGAGGCCGCAACCGTTGGGTACTGGGTACCTGCCAAAACTTCGCTTCCAAAGACAGCGCGCAAAAGTTGTTTAAAATTTGGAGCCTGACCCTCAACCCCTGAATGTCTGAGGTAGTGACTTATGGATGCCTTTGGTTCCTCAAGGCCAATGATACTTTTAGATGGCCCGATTGATGCCTTAATTTCTTTATTTTCAAGATTTGCAAAACTTGGCTCTAAACTAAACCCATCTTGAAGGGCAATAAAATCTGCAGGGGCCGCTGGCACTACAGGCACACCTTCAGTTGTCTCTTGCATGATGGCCATCACCGAACTTTTATTTGATAATCCCATTTTTATTCCCCCTCAAATATTTTGTTTCACTTTAAAACTGATACACCACTTCAAACGTAAGCCTTAAGGCCCCTATGGGCTTTTCGCCCTCTGAGGAAATTTCAATTTCTGTTTGGTTTAAAATACTCTCAATGACGTTTCCTCCTAATAGAGGGTCAGTATTTATGACATTTTCAATTTCAAGAGCCACGTCATCGAGCGCGTCATCAAGGTTGCTTGAGGCTTGGCATCTCACTTCAATTGCCAGCGAAAGCGTTCGCTTCAAAGGACTTGTCGCCACTGAAATTGGCTCTGAATGTTCTTCTCTTGCATAAACAAGAATCGCCGGGAGAGGAATCTCCCATAGGGGATTTGCCCTATTGCCAAAAACATTCTGGCCAGCTCCTGTTTGGCCTTTGAGAGCGTTGACTATAAATTCTCTGATGACCGCACGTTTATGACTCATTTTTGCAAGATAAGGATTGCTCCCCCTCCGCCGTCTTCCTGAGATTCGATGATGTTGTATAAATCTGTCCCTATTTGAACTTGATCACCGAACGTAGGTTTTGCATCTAGATCAGAAAGCCTTATCCCCAATGTTGGATGAAGGCTTGCCGTCCCAATTCCTTGGCCAGTATTCACTTCGACAAATTCTTTTTTAAAAACACCCCTAACAACAAAGGGGCTCCCACCATTTGGCATGTAAGTAAAAAGCACGCCAAAGGTGTTAACCCCAATTTTGTTGATAGAGTCCTCAACATTTGACCAATCCATTTTTTAGAATGATCCGTTAAGTCTTACTCGAACCAAGGCATCACCACTTAACGCTGCAACAACGGCCACACCGACAAGGGTGTTGCTTGAACTAGTTGTCGTTAAATTTTTTGCCGAATTATCCCAATAAACTTTTGCTCCTTGGGAAATGGCACCTGATGCCTTTGGGAGATCAAACACTCCTTCAAGTGCCGCCTCAACAGCAGCACCACTAGTGGCATCAAGAGATGCAACCCCAAAAACCGCACCTACAAGAAGACCTGCGCCACTAACAACTGTGTAGGGCGCAACCAGAGTGACTGTTTCTCCGAGTTGAATAAAATTTTTCATAAATCACCTCGCTTTTAAAATGTTTCAAAAAAATTCCTACTAATTTCGTAAACTTTAGACATTAAGCTCCGACGTTCTTAAAGATCCCGCGATAATCAATGGCCTTTGCTGCCACATCCAGACGGGCCTTCACTTCAACGCCGTCCACATCAAAACCATTTCTGGTCTCCATATAAACTCCGCGTTGACCGCTCAAATATCCCAGCTCCACGATGTCAATTTGGCCGGTGGCGGCAGCGATGTACCAGGCAGTTGAAGAATTTGCGTCAAGCCTCGGCTCAACAATCAAATTGTCAAACTGACCTGAGAAGGGATTTGCGTCTGCGGCTTTTGTAGGACGAATTTCTTGAGCAAGAAACTTTCTTGCTGTGGTTTCAAGAGCCGCTGGCACAATGAGGGTCACGGGCAAAAGATTTAAAACCTTCCCATTTGGATCTTGTTGGAGCCTCATCTTGGCTCTTGCCTCAGTGAGTGTGGTGTCACTGATAAATCCGGCTGTTCCAAGATTATTGTGGCTAGCATGGAAAAGGGCTATGGCGTCACTTAATGCAGCATTGGCTGTCAAGATGGCCCAGACCAAATCACTTTCTAAATCAGCTGCGGCACGCCCAAATAATTCGGGAAGTCTGGTGAACGCTCCGAGGTCATCGTTAATAATCACCTGACGAGTGATGCCAACAATCTTGGCATAACTTGCTAGTTGATATTTCTCAGCACCCTCACCAATGGTACCCCTTTTTACTTCCCCATCTTCTCCAACAAGCTCAAGAGCCGGTGCTCCACCTAGCGACACACGAGAGACTTGTTTAAAATCTGGAAGATCAGCCTCTCTCACGATTGGGACATATGTTTTGGGCGCTGATTCATAGGCTTGTCTTAGGGTTTTATTTGCAATATTGGCCAACACATTTGGAAAATCAGAGGTGGAATGAAGCGCACGACTTGAGAGCTCCATTTTTGTAAGCCCACGAGTTCTAACCCCGCTTGCTTCACAAAAAACCCGAGCAATTTCCATCAGGCTCATGCCCCGAAATTCCATACCTTTTTCAGAGAGCTTAAATTCTTGGGGTTTAAATCTGTGAAGAAGAAATTGCTCTGCCCCTTCCATTCTGGCCTCGCGGGTTTGATCCCCACCCACCTCAACTTTGACCTGACTTCTGGTTTGGACGGCTTCTTCTTTTTTAGCCCACTCGTCAATGATAAGCTCGCGGGCCTTCTCAACCGTAACGCCGGTTTCAATGAGCTTATGGGCAAAATCCTCTTC
Source organism: Oligoflexia bacterium (assembly GCA_034439615.1). Classification (NCBI taxonomy): domain Bacteria; kingdom Pseudomonadati; phylum Bdellovibrionota; class Oligoflexia; species Oligoflexia bacterium. The sequence goes on from JAWXAT010000052.1 coordinate 12,620, forward strand.
TAATTTTGCAGTCCTTGTGGACTTTAGAATTTCACTCACTCGTTTTCGTTCAACATCGATGGCTTCTGATTTTAATTTCTCAAGATTTGGCGGGGTTTCAGCCCTGACCTGATTTTCAGGTGTGGGCTTATCGATTTGATTCTCAACCTTAGTTTCTTTTTCCATTTTCCTTACCTCCGTAAGAGTTTTTTCAATTTCGTTGATAAAAATGCACTCGTTGATTTCATTTTCTTTAGCCCTTAGACCTGCTCCGCTGTCTGCTCCTACGGGAACAAGGGAAATTTCCATCGGCTCCCAATCTGTGGCGAGATATGTGGGAATTGATTCGTTATCCCCTTGAGGTTGGCGCTCGTATTTATAAACGGCATAACCAACAGAAATGTTTTTCAGGATTCCGTTTTTCACATCATTAAAAATACTTTGAACATCTTCCCTGTCAGAAAATCTCACCAGCGCTCTGCCTTCAGAGTTTTGAAGCCACGCTTTTTGAACAACTCCAAGCACAGAATCCAAAGAATACTGATCATGCACCGCTAGGAAGGGAGCAGCTCCGCTGTTAAGTCTTTCAAGCCTTACATTTTTGGGATCAAGCGATAGGGTTTCAAAAAACGGGTCTGAGAAAAAAGGACATCTTTTAACGGGAGCCCCGGTACTCCAGACCACCTCTACTGATTTATTTTTTTCATCAATCGTTGATGGTTGAAAATCAGCCCTCAATTGCATTTTTGGAATTTGAGTTTTACGGTTAATCATTTATGCTCCTCCGGCGGCGGCGGCTGCAACGTTAATCGGGCCGCCAGCTTGTGAAGTTTTACGAGGATCAGAATCAAGAATAAGTCCCAAGGAATCTAAACGCTGATTGTCCTGGTTCATTTCCTCAAATTGTTGCTCAGGGTCATATCCCTGCTGACGAATGGCCTCGCTTTGCGTGAGAAGACCTGAGCGGATGGCATCCCTTGTAGCAGAGACCTCTTTTGCGGGATCAATCATCTCCCGCCTAGGTGGAGTCCATGTGGCAACAATGCCCGTTATGTCATTCCCTAAAAGGCTTGCTGCCTCTAAAAACCACTGCCATATGGGGTCACAAAACCTCGGGATGATTAGGTTCCAACGCCATTGTTCAATATTTCGCTGAAATTCAAGCCAGCCCATTCTTCCAGATGAAAAATTCACCTGAGACAAATCACCAGTAAGTGCTTCATAGGGGATTCCAAAACCAATCGCTATAGCGTGAAGGGTAATGCTAGAGAATTGCGCGTAATCGGAAAGCTGTGGAGGGTTGGGAAAGGTTATGTCTTTCCCAGGTGGAAGAGCTTCAATAGCACCAGGTTCAATTTTATCCCCTAAACTTGTTTGAGCCGAAGTCAAATCAACGGGTGTTTCAATATCTCTTATAAATGCCGCAAAGCAGGCCGCAATTTTTTGCCTGACAATCTGAGCATCTTCAAATTCGTCAAAGTCCCTTAATTTAAGCATAATGGGGGCGCTCCAAGGAACGCCTCTCACTTGACCGGGCCTATCTACCCTATAGAGATGAAGAATTTCAGAAGCATCAACACGGGATGATTGAAGGCCAAAACTTGTAACCAGAGCATTGTTTCCCGGATGCTCCTTATATAAATAATAAGCAACACGCCTCCCCAACACATCAAACTCGATGCCTTGAATAATATAATTTCCAGAATTCGATATTTTTCCTTCACGGAATGTATCGATAAAATCAGGCTCTAAAATTTGGAGTTGAAATGGGACTGTCGTTTTGTCTTGCGAGAATCGTCGTCTGCGTCTGACAAGAACTTCTCCGCTCTCAGCGATGGTCCTCATCACAAGTGTTTGAAGTCCGTAGAAATCATTCACTCCGTCAGCATCACACTCTGTTGTTTCTGCCCATTTCTTCCAAAGCCCCGATATTTTTAAAGACTGATTTTGGTTTTTACTTTTTGCATTTGGGATAATACCTGTGCCAATGGTGTTGGCTGAAATTATTTGAATGGCACGCGAAGCATAGGGATTATTTCTAACAAGGTCTCGCGATCTGTCTCGAAGGCGCGGTAAAATGCCATGTGTTTCTGCATTGGCCGAAGTGTTAGAAGTAAGCCAGCCGCCAGTCCTGTGACTTGAAGTGGCCCCTTCATATTTTCTTTTTGAGAAATCAGATAAGGTTTTTTCTAAAAGCCTGGCTCTCGCTCGCCTCACACCGACTGTGGGACTAACAAAACTTATGGCTTTATCGAGAAAATTAGCCATCCGTCCCCTTAGAGGTTGTCATGTAAAATCTGTTTCCCTCGCCGGACTTGATAACGCCTAGGTCTTTTCGCATGAGATCTCTGATCCTGAGCATTTCGTCCAAGGATCGATAGATGACTTCTTTATCAGCGTACTTAACTCTCAATGCCCCTTGAGAAATGGCAAGTTCAAGTGCTGTAAGCTGGTCAGACGTGTAGGACACATTTTTCCTTTGAAATATGTTTCTTTCTTCCTATTTTGCGGAATATTTGAAAAATATTTCAATTGCTCATTAGTGCCCTAGTCTTTAGTGGATAAAATTTGAGAGTTCTACCAGAAAGAACTTTTCTTTTTGGAAACCGGATTGACCTGCTCATTGTTACCCTGCTTGAGATTTTTTATTTGAACGTATTTACTTAAAATTTCATTCCACTGAGATTCACTAAACCGATCCATCCCAAAAGCATTGGCCGCAGCTCGTGCGTACACCCTGCAATCTAAGGCTTCGTTTCTATCTCTGATTTTTTCCCACTCATATTTTCGATAGCCACGGATAATTTTAACAACGAGCTGCTCACCCGTTAATTGTTTGAAAAACTCATCACCATATTGCGGAAAATGACAAAACCCTGGCGGGAATTCACCGCCGTCATCAACAGGTCGATCAAGCCTCAACCAAGAATAAAGCTCATTTTTGACAATACTTGAACCTACGGGCCAAACTCTAAAGCCACGCTTTATCTTTCTCCCGAGAACAGTGACATCCACCGTACTAGGTTGGCCCACCATAAGGGCCGCGCCATCTATCCCTTTCACAGCCATAACCCGATTCATGGGATGCTTTCTTGCCCAGTTATAGACGTGTTGGGTGTTAAAGCCTGAATCTACCGCAAGCATTTGAATTTTTAATGAGTAATGCCCCGATTCATGGAGCCATTCTTCCATAAGAATTTTATCAAGTTCTTTCCAAGGAAGTTCAGTTGCACTATCGCCAGAGATTACTCGATAATCGATAGACCACGATTGTTTGTCCTTTCCCCACGCGACGACTTCAACCTCAAGTCTATCTTTTTGAACGTCGACACCTGCAGTAAGAAAAATACCAGGAGCGGGGATTTTATTGATGGCATAAGTTTCACGCCTATCATAAAGCCTCTGCCAATCAGGAGCGTCGCCTTTATCTTTCCAAGTTTCCCCAAGAACGGTGTTAATAAAACCTTTTAGCATTTCAGGTTTACTTTGGGATTTTTGCCAAAGCTCCACAGCCTCTCGCCAGGAAAACCACCCCAGAGGGCTATATAGAGAATTAATGTGAAAACCTGCAACCCTGCCCGATCTCACGCCAGGGGTTTCTGCTCGCCACTCGCCTTTTAAAAACATTTGGGTTTTGTGGTGTTCTTCAATATCCTTTTCACAATGCTCACAAATATAGACAACTTTTTCTGGCTCATTATCAGGCCATTTGATCTGTGACCATTTTAGAAATTGGAATTCATTGCAATAGGGACAAGGCACAAAGTAACGCCTTTTATCACTGGCATCGTAGGCAGCTTCGATGCGGCTCCGGCCCGACAGTGTCGGAGTTGAAACTAAGAAAACTTTTTTCCTAGCAAAGCTTCGAGTACGAGCTCTGGCCAATTCTACAGGCTCACCTTCACCATCCACATCCCCTGGATAAGCATCCACCTCGTCTAAAAATAAATATCTAACTGGCATTGACCTTAAACCCACAGCAGAGTTTGCTCCCGTCATAACCAGTCTCCCGCCAGGAAAATCTTTTTCTAAAATGGTGTTACCGGAATCTCTTGAACGAGCCTCCTTAACTTTACCTTTCAGTCTTGGAGATTCTTCAATCAGAGGAGCAATACGCTGCTTTGAATTTCTCTTTGCAAGCTCTACTGTTGGTTGTACGGCCATCATAGGACCAGGGGCATGATCCATAATATAGCCCATCCAGTTGTTTCCTGCTTCTGTCCCCCCAATTTGAGCGCCCTTAATAAAAACAACCTCTTCAACCATTGACGATGATGAGAGGCAATCCATGATTTCTTTTAAATACGGAGTGCGACTTGTTCGCCACTGGCCTGGTTCTGAAGATGACTTTTGAGATAAAATGCGATGAGTGTCAGCCCACTCTGAAACAGTCAATATTGGATCAGGAGTAAAGCCTTCCCAAAATAATTCAGAATAAATCTGCTTATCGTCTGTTTGCACGCACTAATTCCTCAAGAGCCCGTGTGATTTCTTGACTTAAAAGCTTATGAACCTTGACGGGGTCTGGTTCCCCGGCAAGCTCATTTGAAATTCGATTTGGAATATTTAAAAGAGCATCCCTGACAATTCGAGCAACTTCAAATGCCTCAAGCTTCACCTTCTCGGCATCAATAAGTTTTCCGGTTTTTTCTTCAAACTCTAGTTTTGCAATTCTTGCTTGATATGTCTCTCTAACAGCACGCGCTTTGAGATAACTTTGACTTGACGAGGAATCCTCGCCCTCATTATTTCTTTGCTTTGAGGGGTCAGTTGTTTGTTCCCATTCTTTATCAGCCGTTATCGGATTAATTTTAGGATTTCCGTCTTTATCTTTTGTGGCAGAAATTCTACCCATCTGAATCGCTTTTTGAACCGCCTGGTGGGTCACCCCTCTGTGCCTGGCATACTCCCTTACACCTAAGAGCTTCATTTAATTATTTCTTTTTTTTAACAAGAGGCGCAGGCACCGTTTTACCTGGCATTAGAAGCACCGCCTTTTGGCCCGTGAATTTTTCCCACCGAGCAATAATCACGTCGCAATACTTGGGATCAAGCTCCATGAGCCTTGCTTTACGTTTTGTCTTCTCAGCGGCGATAAGCGTTGAACCCGAACCACCGAAAAGATCTAAAACAATACCATCTCTTTTACAGCTATTTCTAATGGCGCGCTCGATAAGTTCCACTGGTTTTTGTGTCGGATGAACATACTCTGACGTATTCCCTCGGCTCATCTCCCAAACATCTGATTCGTCTTTTCCCCCAAGCCACTCACCGTCACAATAAAATATAAATTCATGCTGGGGCCTATAGTGAGACATCCCAAGGCCAATAGATTTTTTATTCCAAACAATGCAGGCTTTTGGTTTAAGGGAACTTTTAATCAGGGCCTTTTCAAATTCCGAAAATGTGCGCCAGGTAAAACAAACGTACACCCCAGCACTTGGTTTTTTAAAGGTAACACCACACTGAATGGCCTCTTGAACAAGTTTTATTAGATCAGCGCCCACTTTATCGTCATTAAGAATCATGCCGTGAGCTTTGATTTTCACAATCCCATTTTTATCAAGGACATGATTCCCAGGCTGCCTTCCCCCGCCATAACTCATCCCATATGGAGGATCAGTAAATACAAGGTCAGTTTTTTCTCCACCCATAAGATTATGAACGTGACTCATGTTTGTAGAATCGCCACAAAGAAGACGGTGATCTCCAAGCTTAAAAACTTGTCCTAGTTTTGTTTTAGGAATTTTTGGAACCTCTGGCACTTCGTTTTCACTTGTACCGTCGGCTCCCGTATCTTCTTCCCCGTCAAGAAGTTCATCGAGTTCCGAATCTTGAAATCCCAAAACCGATAAATCAAATCCATCAAGCTCAAGAGCTTTTAATTCTTCTGATAGTAAAGTGTCATCCCACCCAGAATTTAAAGCGAGGCGATTGTCTGCAATGATGTAGGCACGTTTTTGAGAAGGAGTGAGATGATCTAAAACAATAACTGGAACTTCTTTCATGCCGAGAATATTCGCAGCCATCAATCTTCCGTGACCCGCGATGATTCCGGCTTGCGAGTCAACTAGGATTGGATTTGTAAATCCAAACTCTTCAATCGAATTTGCAATTTGTTTTATTTGATCTTCAGAATGCGTACGGGGATTTTTCTGATAAGGTTTTAGCTTTTCAATTTCCCAGACTTCAAATTTCTTTGGTAGTTCTACTGATTCCACTTTGCCTCATTTTATAGGGTGGCTACTGGCTACCCAAAATTTTCCCTGTCACTAGAAAAATGCCGGGCGCTCCCCACCCGTATTTCATTAAGCCGAGGAAGGACCCGTGGCCCTTACCCCTTCGCGCTTAGAGTAAAATTCAAAGTCTCTTTCAAAATTCTTTCTAAAACCGTCAAGCATGTAGTCATTGAGCTCAGTGAGTAGGCTGCCTTTTTTAAGCTGCTCCTCAAGCGCACTAGAAAACAGCTGACGAATGGGCAGGCGTTCATTACCCACACGCTCAAAGATTCCTTTTTTGCCAGACTTAAGTGTGATTAAGAATCCCGTGGGCACGACCTGCCTTACCCCACCAATGAGTACAGACACGCCCTTTCGCGGGCCGCGTGATGTTTGAATGGTCACCTTTCGTGGTGTGAACTGCACAAGGGGAAAGCCCTTATCAAATATGCGAAGGGTTCCGACCGCCCTTGTCTGCGTGGCCTTAACAACATTTAATCGCTTTGAAATATCTTTTTGTTTAAGGCCGAGCTCATCACTCAGGCGCTTCTTCACGCGTGTTCTAAGTGAAATCATGGTGGTGTTGATCGCGTGAACACTCGCCTTCTTAATAACCGTGACGGCCTTAGCCTGTAATAGGTCTTTTAGTTTTGCGGTATCAAAGGAAACTTCAATCACGGACAACCTCATAGCTTGCGGTTGCCATTCCGAGGTCGCTTAAATATGTGTGGATCACGCGCCCGTGGATTCTTAAGGCTTCAACGATGTGATCAGGGACACCGTTATTGATGAGCTCTAAGAAATATTCCTCAAGCGCATCGGCGGGCTCAAGAGATGGGTCAAACTCAATGACATTTGCATAGCGGATTCTCATTCTCCCTAAAGCATAGGGTAAACGCCATGAGGCCCGCACCTGCTCATTGATGCCCTAATGTTGGAGAAAGGTGAAATTAGGATTCTTCGCTGTCTTCTGCGGCTTCATCATTTGCGGTCACCAACAAGCGATGACCTTCAAATACAGTAAGAATTTCGATGTGCTTCGAATAAACTTGGTAAACAATTCGGTAGGATTTTAACAATACCTCGCGAATCTTTTTTTCTTCAAACTCTGGAACGATTCTCCCAGCAAAGGGATGGGAAGCAGCCTGCTCAGTCTTCTTTTCAATTTTTAAAATCCACTGCTCGGCACCAGCAGGATTGTCTTTTGCAATAAACGCAGCAATTAAATCAAGATCCTCGCGAGAACGTGCAGACCAAATTATCTTCATTTTTTCTTTTTAGTTCCATATTTAGCTTTTAATTCACCCATAACTTCCTGGTGGCTAAAAACTCGACCAGCTTTTACATCGGCCAAGCCTTCTTGAACAGCTTCAATAAACCGGCCACGTTCATTTAAAGAATCGAATTCTTCAGGTGTAACTAGAACAGCAGCGGGTTTTCCGTTTTGAGTAATAACCACAGGACAATGGGATTCCTTAAGCTCACGTAAAAACTGCGAGGCATGAACTTTAAAATCTCCCAGAGCAACAATATTTTTGGCAATTCGAATAGGTTTCATATTAGCACCTCATGTTTGGATCTAAATTCAGACTCAAGTATAGACCTGTATTACGGTCTAAGTCAAGACCTGTTTAGCCGACCCCACAACTATTTTAAATCATTCAAGAATCTGAAAGGTTCCTTTTCCTTCTTTTCCGCCAGAATCGCATGCGCCTTTTCGACCACTTCTCTCAGCTGATTGCATTCGGCATAAAGGATTTTTTCCCGAAGTCGCACCTCATCTTCAATTTGCCTTAGTCGCTTTATCTCTGCCTCCAAACGATCAATCTCTTCATAGGCCGCTTTCAAACCCGAAGTCAAAGTGGAATTATCAACCGAAAGAACTGGATCTAAAATCAATTTTGCAAATCCATTTGCCTTATTCATAACAGCTCCAGATGGTCGCGTGATTTTGCATGACCAGTATTTTCATCGTCGGAGCCGTCGATAAGTTTTTTTGTTTCACTCAACAAATTCCGATCACGAGCGTTTAACAATGGCGCTTGATTATCAAGACCGGCAGCTGCCCTTTTTAGCGAAGCCAAAGCAATATCTCGCAGTTGCGCTTGGATTATCGGTGTGTTTTGAACGGTCATCGTGTGACAAAGACTATTCCAGCCACCATATCGCTCCACCGCACGCCAGCCAAGCTCGCCAATGAACTTGCATGCCTCTGTAGGATTCACCCAACCGAATCGATTCACAGCTTGCAGAATTCTTCCCGCCGCCTCTCTAGCTTCAGATTCAAAATCAGTTGGAGGTAAAATTTGATCTAAAATTTCTTTGATCGAGGGAAATGGATCTCGCGTGCGACGAGTAGTAAATATTTTCTCAAGCGCCTGACAGATTTTCTCATAGCCGTAGGGCGCAAGGTAGCTGTCATAGGCTCTAAAAATCATCGTATCAAGATCGAAACTACAAACCTTGGCTAACACAGTAAGCTTCTCGAAAAACTGCTTTTCATAATTCAAGCCCCACTCCCATGTTTCTCCTGCCAGTACTCCTGGAGTGCCGAAACATTGTTGTCCATTCGCTCATTAGCCCTAGCTGAAACGGAATTGACTTTTCTCCCTGTGGCCCATTCAGTTCGAAGCTTCTCCGCATGACTGAGCATCAGACCCACGCCATGACAGTTCTTCTCGTACTGAAAATCTCTATGGGTTAAATAAAAAGCTGCGACCTGTGGCGATTCTTCTCGGCCAAGCCTGTCAACAAACTGAGAGAGTTGACCTCCGACCTTGGCGTTCCAAACAGGTTCTTCTCCATATTTTGTCCTGTAGGCTTCTTTGTACGAACACCACGTTGCCTTTGTCTTTGGCTCCTCAACTAATTCCAAAGAAATTGGTAACTCAGGCGGCGGAGCGGTTTCATCAGAAACCCCCGGCGCTAAATTACTAGAAGCAGAATTTGAGAAAGAGGTAGAGGTAGAGGAAGAAGAAGAGAAAGAGGAAGAGGGTTGCGTTTGCTTACGTTTGGTTACACTTTGCTTACTTTTGCTTAAGCTTTGGTTACTTTTGGTTACAGTTTGGTCAACCTTTGCTTGACGCTTGCTTGGCCAACGCTTATTAGCACTGGCTGCTCCTCCTTTTTTTGCCGCCTCCTGTCGTTCCACATACCAGGAGAACTTCTCCTCCGTTCCCCGAACGTAGACATAGTCACCCCGGTCATCGGCGAACTTCACCTCAAAGACGGCATCAGGCATGCCCGCCTCAATCCAATGTTTTTTAGGGATAAGTTTTTTATCAAGAGACCAGAACTTCTGCGCCAGTTTCCAAGCGTTCGTCATTACACCATCCGCCTTGAATTGACAGCCAAGTTTAATCGCTAACTGCGCCCGGCGGTTATCACCCCAATATTCATCCTCAATATTCAATCGCGCCATACACTTCCCCTTATCAATGTTGTTTAAGTTTCAAAGTTAGTTTCGAGGGCAAATTATGACTACGCGCCACCATAGGCGACATTGACTTGGCCCGAGGAAACGGGGTATGAGAAGCTTTTGGGTTGAAGAATGGGCGTTGTGCGCCTTTGGGCTATGATTTTGGCTAGTAAAGGGGAGTGAAACCCTGCCGGAAATGCCACATGGCCCCGTAGCTCAGTTGGATAGAGCAACAGATTTCTAATCTGTGGGTCGCATGTTCGAGTCATGCCGGGGTCACCACTTTTATCGCGCACAGTTGGCCAAAAAGTTTCCCCCAATTTTCCCCCAATCTTTTTGTACAAAGTTATACATATAAGTACAAATGGGCTAAAAATGGTTGACCCTACCTTAAGGGCAAAAGTAGTATATTTATTAATGAAATTAAAGGCTTGTACGATCTGGTCCGGTAGCTCAGTTGGATAGAGCAACGGCCTTCTAAGCCGTAGGTCAGTGGTTCGAGTCCACTCCGGATCACCAATTAAACTATTGAAATGGTTATTCTCGGGTATAGGAATATGGTTATGAATAAATTATCATAGAGAACTACCCCACAAAGACAAACAAATCTTGAGACGGCTAACGAAATGTACAAGGCCGCGTTTATCATTAAAAAAGAACGATTTGCAAAGTTGAATCCTGGTATTTCTGAATCTGAGCTGCATCAAAAAACTATCGATTATTTTCGTAAGCTGTCTGAGAACAAATCTTGGTAGGTCCACTTGAGGTTCTCAAAGATATTGTGGATCGATTTGAAACCGCTAAAGTTGATTATTTTTTAGTCGGTTCACTAGCCGCAATGTATTATGGTCGTCCAAGGTTTACCAACGATGTTGATTTAGTTGTTCATATAAATCCCACGCAGATCAACGAGTTTGAAAAACTATTTCATATTGATGACTACTATTGCCCACCACTTGAAGTTTTAAAAGATGAAGTTCTTCGGCAAGGCACATTTAATCTTATTCATCAAACCAGTGAAATAAAAATTAATATTGTTCTTCGAAAAAAAACTCCATTTTCAACTTCAGAATTCAGCAGACGAAATTTAGTAAAATTGGCACCTGATTTTGAAGTCTATATTGCAACACCTGAAGATGTCATCATCAAGAAACTAGATTTTTACAGAGAAGGTGGTTCTGAAAAATATCTTGTAGATGTTAGAGAAATACTAGCAGGTACAGAGGTTGATAAAATTTATCTTAATAAATGGATCATGCAATTAGGCCTGCTACGTGAATGGGAGAAAATCTAACTCTACAACAGACAAGGTGGTTATATGCAAGTAGGCAGCCATAAAGGGGGGGATTAATTAAAGTTTAACGATATACATATATAAAATATAATACTGTAATTACAGATAGTTATAATATATAATGTATAGGATATTAAGGAGTTGACTCTTCATGAGTGACAAGCCAAAGCATTATTCGTTAAAAATTTTTGTTAACAATCATAAAATAAGTTCTGTTCTTATAGGCCGTCATTATCTTCTTAAGCACAGCTCCTCTATGAACGACGAGATTATTTTGCAATTGGTGATGGCTTTAGATGAAGGAACCTTCCCTGTTGATTCGACTGTAGACGGTATTGAATATTTTGTTGCCGATGTCGAAATTGGAAATCCCAATAAGGTTTATAGAATCATTTGGCTTTTTGAAGGTGAGTTTTTAGAGGTGTTAGGAGTGATTAATGCTTACAGAAGAAAGAAAAAGAGAGGTCAAAACAAATGAAAACTAAGAAAAGTAAACTTGAGACTTTATCAAAGAAACAAATAGAGAATATCACTGAGAAGGTTGAGAAACGATCAGATATTCCCTTGGTATCATCTAAACAAGTAAATATGCGCGTTAACAGTGAACTACTTCAACGCATAAAACTTTTAGCAGCCGCTCAGAGACTGCCCTTCACTACTTTCTTAGGAAAACTGATTAAAGAAGATGTTGATCGACTTTGGAAGGTTTTCAAAAAAGTTAGTGGTGACTAAACCCAACCCTTATGGCATGTCGGATAACCTTTTTTGCGATAAAATCTTGGCCGGTTTTATCTATCAGGTATAAGAGTTAAGGCTTTTTGATTCCATCATATGCTGGGCTTGGGCCGACCATAGTGCCTGGTGAGTCTTGCTAAAGACCAATTTTTTTCCAAGCGAAGTCTTGCCAGATTATTAAAAATGCCATCTTTTTGAGACAATTCATCAATAATTTACGCCTACTCATTACCTAAAACACATGATTTTCCGATACTTAATTGATGAGAAAAGCACATTACATTTTTGGAATAGGTACCGCGATTTTCATACACCTTGCGGCTATACCTATTTTATCAATTTACGGTGTGCATATTTGCCCCGTACTTAATAATTTAGGCTTTCTTTTTGGCTGCAAATTTAATGGAATATTTTCGATCTCAGTTTTAAGTATCAATGCCTTGTTAACAAGCGTTGCATGGCTGGTATTTTTAAAACAATATAAAAAAAATCCAGTGCGCACAGGGTTTATTCGTTACTTTCCGTTTTTTATCTTGATAAGTCATTTCACATCTTTTGTGGTCGCAAATTATTTTTTAAACGCTTATTTAGAAAGTCTGCAAGTTCCGCAGCCTACTTTAGATAAAATGAATATCGCCTTTTTCTACACAGCAATCTTATTAGGCGTTTTACAATCAAGTATCATCGATTGGATGGTACAAGGTTGGCTAAGAAATCACGCATCTACAAAAGATATTAATTTCTCAACCACTAAAGAGGCGATACTTGGCCTCACAACACGCTGGACTTTCAGTCATTTCTGGAATGCATTGCCAACGATGGCAGTCATCGTCGTTAGTTGCACTTATATCTATGCAAAATACACAACACTTAGCGAAGATTTTGAAATTGATGCTGAGACATCTTTGATGCTCAAAGCTGAAACATATAAAATTTTTGCATTAGTTGTTGCGTGGTACATGTTGATTAAAACTTTTACATTTTTAAAAGAAAAACGACTTATTGATTCAGTTCACAAACATCTTGATGCCCTTTCAAATCTTAACCCTCATTACTACTCACCCACTATTGCATCTGGTTTTTGGGAAAGTATCTTTAAAGCCCTAAACCAAACGACAACAATCATTGAGCAACGCACAAGACTCATGCAAGGCCTCACCTCTTATGCGACAAGTTCAGTTGTAGATCGCGTGCTTAGTAATAAAAAACTTGAGATTCATGGTGAGCTTAAAGAAATAACACTCCTTGTTTCTGATCTTCGTAACTTCACACAAATGTCAAATTCACTTGCCGCTGAAGACGTAGTTAAGATTTTAAACATATATTTTGCAGACATGCTTGAAGTGCTTACATTAAACGGTGTCACAGTAGATAAGTTTATTGGTGATGGAATCTTAGCATACATCGATGAACCTGATTTGAGCATTGAAGCTGCACATCAAAAAGCAGTTACCGCTGCATTGGGTATGCATCTTAAAATTAATGAAACTAATAAAAAATTTAAAGAACTTGGACTTCCTGATTTACAAGTAGGTGTAGCCGTTCATTCGGGCAAAGTAATCTTAGGAAGTATTGGTGCAAAAGAAAAAATGCAGCATACTGTTATTGGCGACGCAGTAAACGCCACTGCACGACTTGAAAGTTTATGTAAGGAATATGATTCTGGTATTGTTATTTCAGGAGCAGTTTTTAATTCAATTACTCAAGATGTAAAATCAAAGTTTACAGATTTAGGACTTCAAGAAATCAGAGGTCTTAAAAAACCCCTACACATCTATGGTGTTCTAAATAAAATACTAAATAAATTAGCCGCATAATCTCATTTTAAAACGAATATTTTGCTTCAAAAAATACTGAATTGTATGTACTTGATGTACCAAGTGCTCGATCACTTGGGCCACCATAATAATCAACACCTAATGTTGTTCGAAAAAGATCAGTCCACGCATATGAAGCTTTGGGTCTTATTAAATAATCACCACCGTTAAAATAGCGCATGTAAAAAATTTCAGCATCAAAGTGATTCTCATCATTTGCATAACTCAATCGAAATGTTGCACCAGGTTGAGATTGCTCTTGATAACGAAAAATTAATGCATTGGTTTGAGCAATCTGGCGATTAATTGAACTTGAAATCAAATCTGCACCAGTTGTTTGATCAATAGCTGTGTATTGTGGATAATATTTGTATAAAAATTGCCCTTGGATTCTAAAATCATCACTCACGGGGCGCTCTACTCCCCACGCTGAATTAAAATGTGTGGGCTTAATCAAAGTATTTGCCCCATCATTATTAGGTGTACGAACATAAGCCCCTTCGCCGCGATATATCCATTTGCCACTGACATAAGAACCATCCGCCCCCAAGGCATTGATGCGACTAAAACTCTGAGATAGGTTTGTTACAATCGGTGGCATAACAGTGTGATTTATTTCTTTTAAATAAGGCCTGTGATCCCAACCTGAAAATGCACTAATAGAACTATCCCAACTATCTCCTGTATAGGTAAGTTTAGCTGCGACTTCACCATTTGCTAAGATCGGATCCGGAGTTTCTACACCACCAACAACGACCTGTGCTGGAATCACATCAGGCGAAATCAGCCATTTTGATTGTGCAAAATAGGGCATCCAAACTAAGGTGACATTCAATGGAGAACGGCCCTCCTCAGGCGTCCATGACGACCACAGCCCAGTACTTGCAACACGTCTGGTTTCATCATCAGCAACTAGATAGCTATAATCTTTTGCCGATAAAAAATCAGTCGGATTAACAACATCAGATTTACCCCATGAAATAATTTGCCTACCCGCTTTTAGCTCCCACCCCATATTTGTGTAATGGCCATAACCTTCTCGAATTGTATTTCTTAAATGTGTACCGGCTTTATCGCCAGTGAGCCTAGAATTATTTCCGTCAAAAAAATCTCCCTGATAAATCAGGCGTCCAGATAAATTATCATTTAACTGACCATCTAGTTGCAGCCATGCTGATGTTGCAAATTGATTAAATGTTTTAGGCGCAATGTTTTTTTGATAAGGGAAATATATATCGGTAAAAAATTTTCCTGATGTGGATAATTCAAAATGTGATTCTGAAGCAGATTCTAAATTAAGGCCTTCATGACTATGACCAACTGAAATCCAACTACAAGTTGTCATCCAGAATGCAATCAATACTAATGACACTAAAGACTTAATCACCATCATTTATCACGCGCCAAATTTTGAGGCGTAAATATGGAATCAGAAATACCCACATTCACTTTTGCTTGGCTAAAATGCAAAATAGTATAGCGATTATTTTTAACATTCTCCATCTTGATATGATGGGTCATCCATTTATGAAGTTTGATATCGACCTCTTTAATTTCACTTGCACTCATTTTTTTCCAAAGCAAACCTGCTAAATCAAAATACTCTGATTTAGCAGACATATAATTATCCATTCGAATCCATGAAACAATGCGCGAGGCACCTGTTCGCTCTTTCACTTTATCAGCAATCAAAACAGTTTCAATGACAGCGCATCGAATGCTAGTAGCCTCTGGGCAATCTTCTTCTTTAAGCATTTTATAGGTGTAATCATCAACATGTGGAGTTGCGATGTCTGAATATGAGAATTCTGACCCCATGAAACTTCCACTTTGTTGTTGGCTTTCAACTCGCCGTATTTTTTTAAAATTAGGCAAATAAATCTGAACATCAGTTTGATCATTTTCATGTTCTAAAAATAAAATCCCCTCACCTCTTACTTCCGGAGGAAAATGAAATCTTGTTAGCGTATTAAAACGAATATTATCTTTTTGAAGTTTTCTCCACCACGTGAATTCTTTAACGCGCTCTTTAGATTTTCCACCACCGGTTGTAAGCACTGCTTTTGATGTGACGTCTTGAATCTTTCGAGCGTCTTCATTTTTAATCATTATCTCTTTTGCAGAAAGTGCAAATGCGCTTTGCACATCTAACAAAACACATATCAACGTTAATGCAGTAAAAACACAATGTATTAAGTTACCATTTTTCCAATTAATGTTACTCACGTTAACGTTTCTCAATTTATTCATACTCTAAGGCCTCTCTAATTTCGAGACGTGATGCACGCCACGCCGGATACACACCGGCAATCAATGTTATTAAAACTCCAGCGCCAATAGTGGTAGCGATTGCAGACCAAGGGAATGAAAACTTAATAATCCAACCCAAAACCTGAGAAAGTGATGTTCGAATCCACATTTCAGAAATCCATGCACCAAAACCAACTGCGACCAGGGCCCCAAAACCCCCTTGCACCAATGCTTCTTGTAAAATCATATTCATCATTTGACCACGTGACATACCTACAGCACGCAACATTCCTAATTCTCGTGTTCGCTCAATAACACTGATCATAAATGTATTTAAGAGGCCCAGAAGTGCAACCAACAGTGCTGCCATTTGTATTGCGTATGTGTAGGCAAAACTTTCATCAATACTTCGATTAATGCCCTCTTTAAGTTCTGAATTTGAGGTGGTCATCAAATTTAACGACTGGCCAAAACGCTGATCAATTTCTTTTCTAATAAGTGCTGGGTCATATCCGGGAAGTGCCTTAATACCAAAACCATCAACCAAAGAATCATTCCATAATTTTTTATACATTACTCGGTCGATATAAAAAATGCCTTCAGGAGACGCAAAATCAACTATTACACCAGCAATTTGAAATTTATGTTTACCAGTAGGAGTATTTAATTCAATCACATCGCCAGTTTTTTTCTTAAAATGCATGACGAAATTCTCAGAAACAAACACAGTGGGAGTTTTAGAATGAAAGAGCTCGCGTCCTGCTTCTTCAACGTTTCTATCTTGTACATCAAAAACAGAATACTTCTCATCAGGGTGCGGCTCATCATATGCTTTTAGCGCTAATTGCTTACCTTCATACTGAAGATGAATAAAACGTATTGCATAGGTGCCCCCGTGTGGACCTTTTTTAATACCTTGAATATCTTCTAAGTTTTTTCCAATGTCTTCGTGAAGAGGTTGAACTTCATAGGTAATTAAATTTCCGTTTGATGCCACGAGAAGATCGACGTGCAAAACTCGGCTAAACCAACCCACAATGGTCGATTTAAAACTCACGTTCATTGATGCAACAATAATAACTAAAATAAGACCAACAATAAGTGTTGTGACATTACTCCCCGTGCGTTTTGGATTTCTTAAAAGATTATCATAAGCAAGACGCGTGACTGTGCCACCCATACGTATTGCAAAAGAACGAAAAAGAAATATTAGCCCTGCAACCACCGTTGGCCCGACCAATGCTGGCCCAACCATTGTTGAAACCTGATTTAATATTCTTAAAAAATCAGATTGGTTACGCCACTGATAATTAGATGAAATCGTGAGAAAAATAAGTAACAACAACCCCGTGACAAGTGAAAGTGTAAAAATATTTTTCTTCGCTACTTGTTGACTAAGTTCTGATTTTCGCATTGCCTCAAGGGGTTGAATATAAGTTGCTCGAAATGAAGGGATTAACGCCGCAATAAATGAGGCTCCAGCACCTAGTATAATTCCTAAAATCATTTCCTCTGAACCAAACACCACTTTCGAAGACTTAATGGGCATCATGTACTGATGCGAAAGTGAAGTTGTCACAGTCTTTAGTAATATTGTCGAGAGCCAGCGCCCCAACCAAACTCCGCCGAAGGCTCCAACCACACCCATAACTACCGCTTCTGAAAGAAATAAAATTAAAATACCCACACGTGTCGCACCGAGGGCGCGCAACGTACCTATTTCTCTTCGGCGCTCAGCAACAGATATGCTTACCGAGTTTGTTACCAAAAAAAGCCCGACCAAGAGTGCAAGAAGACTAAAAAATGAAAGCATCACTTGGTAACTCTTAACCAACCTCTCCATGCCTTCAGATTGACTGCTGGGTCTTTGCACATCAAACCCGGGGCCCAAGCTCTCGGTAATATTTTGTTTCACGACTTCAAGATCAATACCGTCTGTGGGAATAATATCTATGCGATCTGTTTTATTTTCTTTTCCAAAAGTAACGCGCGCGCCATCGATATCCATTATGGCAAGCGCTCCACCGTAAGCACGTGCTGGGCCTTCGGGAGTTAAAAGACCGCGCACTGTTAGTTTTCTTTTTCCACGAGCAGTTGCAATTTCAAAAACAGAATCCATTTCAAGGCCATGAGACTTTGCAAATGCATGGGTTAAAATAATGCTGTCAGGTTGATTAAGAAACACTAATGGATCTTCAATTACCTCTTCATCAGTAGTTTTATAAGTGCGCACCCCTTGTTCTTTAAGTAGATCGACACCTAAAATAACAAGCGTTTCATTTGAAACCTTTGTACCAGCGAAATAGGCGTGCGCCTCAATCATAGGTACGGCATGCTTCACACCTGAAATTTTTTGAAAAATATCTATTTTATCTTCAGGAAATCCTGTTTCACCGGCTGTGATTGATAATTGTGCTTTGCCCGCAATCGCATCAATACTTTCTTTAAATGAAGCAAGTGTTGAGCGATTAATAATTTCTATTGCGATATAAAGTGAAACACCAAGACCTACGCCAATTGTAGTGAGAAGAGTTCTTCCAGGCCTGTTTAATAAATGTCTTAAACCAACAAACCTAAATAAATTACGCACGAGGGGTTTCCCTGTGCTCCTCAAGATTTTCAGATCGTGTATCAGATTCGATGTGACCATCGCGCATTTTAATTAAACGATTTGCATAAGACGCAGCCTTGATATCGTGTGTGACCATGAGTACCGTGTGACCACGCTGAATAGACATAAGCTTTAAAAGTTCTAAAACCTTAGCACCCGTTATTGAATCTAAATTTCCTGTAGGCTCATCTGCTAAAATCAGTAAAGGGTCTGTCACTAACGCGCGAGCAATGGCCACTCTTTGCATTTCTCCACCAGAAAGTTGATCAGGTTTATGATCCATACGATCTTTAAGACCAATAAGCGTTAATAGATCTTGAGCTTTTGGAGCTATTTTTTTCATTGGCTGTTTATCTAACAAAAGTGGCAAGGCCACGTTTTCAAGAGCTGTTAATGTGGGTAAGAGATTAAAAAATTGAAAAATAAAGCCCAACCGGCGTCTTCGAAACGCTGAAAGTTCGTTATCACCATAGGTCTCAATTGCTTGGCCGTCGAGAATAACGCTACCTGAAGTTGGCCGATCTAGACCTCCCATCATATGCAGAAGTGTGCTTTTCCCGGAGCCACTTGGCCCCATGATGGCGGTAAATTGTCCACGATTGACGGTAAAAGAAACACCTTTAAGGGCTTCAACTTGCTGTTGGCCCCTTTGATAAACTTTTTTGAGATGTTTGACCTCAAGAAGTTGCACGGCCATCAATTTCCCATAGCGCCTCCCTCAACACAACTTTAAAAAGACTCTTTTTGATGCCTTCAATCTATGGTAGGAACATCCCATGAAAAAGAAAAAATCAAAGACGCTACTAGCCAAAACATCTGTGATTTCTGAGAGCGATCTCACACATTTAAGTGACAACATACGCGATGTTCTCAACCACATCGGAGAAGATCCCAAGCGTGAAGGCCTTCTAAAAACCCCTGAGCGCTATGCTAAAGCCCTTGCTTACCTCACCAGCGGTTACGCTAAATGCCCCAGTACAGTTCTCAATGGCGCTATCTTTCACGAACAGTACGATGAAATGGTCGTCGTTAAAGACATCGAAATGTACAGTCTTTGCGAACATCATATGCTTCCGTTTTTTGGTAAAGTTCATGTGGCTTATATTCCAAACGGGAAAATTGTAGGTTTAAGTAAAGTCGCACGCATGGTCGATGTATTTGCCAGACGCCTTCAAGTTCAAGAACGATTAACCACTGAAATTGCACAAACACTTGTTGATCTGCTTGAACCTCGAGGAGTTGGAGTCGTAATTGAGGCCAAACATCTTTGTATGATGATGAGAGGTGTTGAAAAACAAAACTCATCAATGGTGACAAGTTCCATGCAAGGTGTCTTTAGAGACTCAGACGTGACACGAAAAGAATTCTTAAGCCTGATAAAATTTGGACAAAATTAAAAAACTACGTATTTTTGTTACTTACCTACATTGTACGAAAATGTGCGGCCTAACTCCCAGACGGTGTTGCCAGTATGCATATCGATAAGATCATACTGAACAACGACACCTCCACCAGCAACTTCATCCATAAAAATTTCTAGGCTAAATTTTCCGTTATCGTGGGTTTGAAGATTTAATGGCTTAGTAGCGTAAATATTTTTAAGTCGTTCTGATGGAGAAATAAGTAATATTTTTTGCAGATTTCTAAAACCTGGATGCAAAAATTTTGTTTTTTCTAATTTTTGAAGATCGCGCTCCCAGCCGGCCATAAAATTTTGG
The DNA here is from genome assembly GCA_034439615.1 of Oligoflexia bacterium. Taxonomy (NCBI): domain Bacteria; kingdom Pseudomonadati; phylum Bdellovibrionota; class Oligoflexia; species Oligoflexia bacterium. The sequence goes on from JAWXAT010000052.1 coordinate 32,660, forward strand.
TTTGCATACCGAGGATCTTTAGATTGCCAAGTGCGGTAAGCACCCGAAAACCCAAGACCAACACCCGATAAGATGAAAATGAGTGCGATGAGTTTTGTCATATATTTTTAATTGTCGCCTATAACTGAATTATCTCAAAATAAAAACCCCATGTCCTTTCAGACATGGGGCGTATCTATAGTCTAGTTTACAAGTTGAGCCTATCCGAGCACGCAACTTACTTCTAAATTAGAAGTTGTACTGAGCTTGAGCCAATAACTGCCAAGCGTTTTTTCCAACTGATGCAGCGTAAGTAGCTGCTGCAGTAGGAGCACCGGGTGTAAAGTAGTTACCCAACATAACGTAGCTGAACTGACCGAGCATGGAGAAACCATGACCGTAGTTATGCTTCATCCAAAGATCAATCTCTGTACCAAGAGCTTTGTCTTTGTTGGTTATTGCACTCACAGCAGCTGCGTTAGTATTAAAGCTTGTTCCTTGTAAGCCTTGTACTGTGGGACCAGATTTATCACTTGTGCGGCTGAGAAGATTTGCTTCAATCCCTGCCACGCAATTTTCATCAGGAGCTACAGTTAAACCAAGACGGATATTGGTTAAGTTACCAAAACCAAAAATGTTAGCGCGTCCTACACGTCCGTAGGTATCAGCGAATAAAGGTTGATACTCTTCGTTTTTATCGCCTGAACCAGTAGCAGTTACATCATCGCCACTGTCCATGTGATAACCAGCATACAAACGACCCTTCATGAATTCAGGAAAGTTTGCTCCGACTTCGAGATCATACATTGAACCACCGTAGCTCATATCTGCAGCACCGGCAGTTTGTGTTTTTTGTTTACCTGATTGCATAGCAAGATCAAGTCGGTAGTCGATAATAGCAACATCACCTTTAACATGAGCACCGTACGTTGTTAAATTGTACGCGCCCTTTGGAGTGTGTGTACTTGTACCAGCAGTGTTACTGATACCAGGAGCAAATGATCCGCCATTTGCAGCAGGTGCAGCACCTATTGCATCACCATTAACTTGTATTACGAATACATCAGCAGCTTTCAAAACATCGGGAAGATTTTTGAATGAAGCATGCAATACCCAAGCATTAACTTCAGCATCAGTAGTATTTGATACTGCTGCTACTGAAGTTGCAGGTAGAATTGGTGTAGCGATACCCGTTTCTACTAGCTTTGCTCCAGCGAAATCAAGATCGAGGAAATCCCAGCTAAAACGAGCTAAAGCACCGTCGAATACATTGGGAGATCCGCCCCAGTCACCTTTGGAAAGAACTAAACCTGCACCATAGGCAGCAGTTGAACGACCAGCTTTTAGGCTAACCATGTCTGAAACTTTCCACCATAGCCAAGCTTCACTCATTTGCACGCCATTAAGACCAGTTAGACCTGTTGTATTATGGGCACCCAATGTTGCAGCACTATTTGGGTTGGTTGTAACATTAACGTTTGAACCCCAAAGTGCAGTGTGGATCAAGTTGAAGTAAGCTTGAAGCTTATCACTTGAAACTGCATTGATGTGAAACTGATTGCGCTGCTCAAAGCGTTGCTCTGAGTGAGCACCGTTAGCAACGAAAGTACCATTTTGTGTTAAACCGTAACGTTGGCGAAGTTCGCCACCGAATTTAAATTCTGTACCTTTGTCTTGAGCATTTGCAACGGTACCTGACAAGGTAGCCACAGCAAGTACTGCTAGTAATTTCTTCATTAGTTTCGTCTCCTCTTGGTTGACATTCTTTAATTGTTTATTTCGTAGCTGTTTTTATTTTTTGTTAATTTCACACGGGCCCATAACTACAGAATTACCCACACGAATACCAGCAAAAATTAAAATCGTTTTAATCACCCCCAATGTTAGGAACGCATTGAGTAAAAAATCAACTTCTTTTTTTTCACACTTCACGCGCTGCAACACAATCTACCGATTGACTCGAGTGCACTGCGCAAATAAGATATGTCTTTTGCAAATATAATCGGGGTGTAGCGCAGCCTGGCTAGCGCAACTGCTTTGGGAGCAGTGGGTCGCTGGTTCGAATCCAGTCACCCCGACCATTTTTCAAAAAATGTTGCTTGAATGTTGGAGTACGGCCTCAAATAGACTTTCCACAAATGGGCCAAAACTTAATTGGCGTGATATTATTAGC
>JAWXAT010000053.1 GCA_034439615.1 Oligoflexia bacterium
AAAGAGCTGAACGACAAGAAGAAAAGGTGAAAAATGACGCGCCTTCTCCGGATATCCGTCTCAAGACGGAACATTCCAGACAAACTGAAACTCAAGAAGCAACGAAAACAAAAGAAGAAACAGGCACTAAAACTGATGCGAAAACTAGAACTCAATCAGACTTCAGAGAGATTTTATTTCAAAATACAGATATTCCATTTCAAAGAAGCTCGATTCCTACTCAACTCAAACGTCAAGTCATTCTCAGGGATAAAGATAAATGCCAGCACCGGTACTATGATGGTTCAAAATGTGAAAATCAAAGGTTTATAGAAATTCACCACAAGATACCAATTAGTCACGGAGGGCAAAATCAAATCCAAAACCTCACCACCCTTTGCTCGGGCCATCATAAAGCACAACATATAGAGTCGTGAACGTAACTTACAGGTCAACCCTAATTATTTAATTACTATGATGGCGAAGGAGATCCTCTAATCAAGTAACCACTAACTTCCAAGTTACTCAAAAACAAAAAACCATAACCCACTCACCTTTCAACACCATCCAGCGCAAACATCGTGTTTTTTACTTTCGCCTCAGCCATGACTACGCGCCTGATGGCATCACCCAATGTTACAAACATTTCTCTTACAATCGCCATGTATTGGGTTCTTGCTTCTGATGGTAATTGCCCTTGGGCCATTACAAAATTCCACCACGGTTGATCCATGTACACATCAATATCGAGTTCGACATATGAAACTTTAATTCGGGGAAAAAAATCTAGAGAAACTTGACCCGTACGTGCACCTCGATGAGCTGCAAGGGCTGCCATTTTTTCAGTGAGAAGTTTAATATCAAGTATTGAATTTGGAAGCTCTGATGTTTCAGTACTCATACCTGATAAGTAATTCACAAACGCTGCTGCATCAGGGTGTGCGGCTCCCTCAGCATTCATTTTCATCAATCGACCAACATACTCTTCAAAAGCGTGATGATAATACTCAATGATATGTTGCATTTGCAAAACGAAATCTTTTTTACCAGAACCCATTTCATCTTTAAAGGGCATGGCAATAAATTTTTTCGTAGGTGTTTGCGCCGCATGAAATGGTTGTGACACATCTTCAAGATAATGAAGCGCATTTGCTAAAAACCGTAAAGACCAATAGCGCTGATTTTTTGCAGCCGCCCTTCGAGCAAGTCGTACAAAATCAAGAGCTCGTTGAGGAGATTGCCCCATTGATGAAAAAGTTTTAGTGATAGGTAATTTAAACGTGATGATTGGGTCACGCAAAGTAAGGCTCTGCCAATACATGTGACGAAAACCTTGAGAAGATGTGCCCTTTTTTCCACCCATCATTGCATATTCGTCTTTCCATAATTGTGGATACTGATCTGGCTCAAAAAGTGCGATATCCATTCCCCAATCAGGCTCATCTGAATACGTCGTTAATATTTCAATAGCCTTAATCGGAACGCCGGGTTTTTCGTTTAGCTTGGGAGAAAAAATATATTTTTTATTAATTAAAATTGATTGATTAAACTCATCCGCATTTGCATAACCCAACGCACGCACGAGTTCACTAAACGGTGTTGGCACAACCTTTTCATCACGCAATTCTAAAATGTGGCTTAGCGCTGCTTTTGTTACAAGGTGGTGATAACTCCAAGCAAGAGCATTTTGCGCGAGAAATATTTGCGTAGATAAAATAACTGACGCAAACAAAAGTGAGCGTTTAAAAAAAATCATTATAACCTCATAAAATGTTTAGAATTAGAAGTAGTACGCGAGACCGACTGTTCCAGTAGGTGCTGCCACAAAATTACCCACATCAAACAGAACGGTGATCTCTGCAAATACGGCTGACCCTGCCCACGCACCCTTAAGCTGCATGAACTGAAGTCCAATACTTGGGAAAAACATATTTTTTCGATACTCGCCCGCCGCTTTTTCATCATCATTAAGAAGCTTTTCATTTAATATTGATGGATTTGTTCTCGTGATACGCCCAGTTTTTCCCATACTTGCCCAATGAGTAAACCCAAAACCAAGATAAGGCATCAACCAATCACCAGACAGAACATATTTTGCTTGAAACATGTAAGACTGAAAACCCTCACCACCACCAAAACCTGTAGTGAAACTCCATTTTGGTGACATATTGAGATCTAAAATCATTCCGCCCATACCTAATGCCCCGGCGGCTTGAGCACCGATACCCACACGGCGAATTTTTCGCATTTCAATACCTGTGTCGGCTTCTTTAAAAGGAATACGCACTTTATCTACTTCGTCATCTTTAACTGATCTACGCGCTTGAGCTTGAGTAGCTGATAAGACGATTAATGTGAGCATTGTCAAAATCATAAGTTTTTTCAAATCTATCCTCCTTGATATTCATGCACGCTTCAGTTTGAGCTACATGTTTAAAAAATCTTAGCTTTGATGCCTTCTTTTTGCAGAAATTCTCTAATATTTTCTTTTGTCATAGGCTCTAACCGCCAAAGTAGCTGATGCAAGAGTTGTAATGTTTTTTCTCCGTCAGCAGTACGTATTTTTGAAGTCATAAAATGTACGTCGTCAGAAATCTCAACCATATTTTTAAGAAGCTTTGTCACTTCAACATTTTTAGTCGTCTTATCGAGTTGGGTTAATGTTCGATTGAGATTTGTCACAAGATTATCAAAGAGTTGAAGTGTATGTGTGACACTTCCTTCATTTTTGCTTACGAGTTCTAGAATTTTTCCTGCCAAACCATAACTCTGGGAGATCAGCTGATCAATTCGTGGAGGATCTTCTCCTCGAACGACAGCATTCGCAGACAAGACTGGGGATTCAATTGAACCGGGGCTCACCTCTAAAAATTTTTCGCCGATAATACCCGCAAGATTGATAAAGAATTTACTATCGTAGCGAATCGCTTCACGGGCTTTTTTATCGATACTGACAGTAAGTTTTAATTTTACTTCATTACCCTGAACATCTTTTTGAAATGGTGCAAAATCAATACGTTCTACTTTTCCGACTTTGATGCCCATAACTCGCACAGGAGAACCCACTTCGATTCCGCCAGCAAAATTATATTGAACGTAAACGGTATATGCGTTTGAAAAGGGATTTAAAACACCCATCAACCAGGCGAAGATAATGATCATCACTACTGCACCGGTAAATAATAAACCTACTTTTGTTTCAATCTTCACAGCCGCGCGCCCTCGTTGAATGCCTTTAATAAAGGTAACTAAAAAGATAAGTTAAAATAAAGTCTAATATGATGATGGTTACAGCATTAGCGACGACGGATTGTGTCGTGGCCGTACCAACCCCTTCTGCACCGGGTTTACAATTGAATCCATAGTAACAGCTAATAATCGGTATCACGCTACCAAAAACACCAGCTTTCACGATGGCCAGAGTGAAGTCTTTAAAACCAGCAAACTGGTTCACAGCGCTGATGAACGAACCCATCGTCACATCAAGATGACTGATACTTACTAACATTCCAAAAAATAGACACGTTGCATTACCCAAAACTACAAGCGCCATGCTGGCAAAAATGCTGGCGATAAAGCGTGGAATCACAAGATAGCGTACCGGTTCAACACTTAAAAGTTTAAGCGCATCGATTTGTTCAGTGATTTGCATAGTGCCAAGCTCAGCTGTGATGCCAGCACCAATTCTTGAAGTTAAAAGGAGTCCGGTGATTACGGGGCCAAGTTCACGTAAAATAAGTAAAGAAACAAAACCCGGTACAAGTGCTGCGGTATGAAGCACAAGTCTCATATGATACGCATATTCTAAGATAGCCACTGATGCTGCAAGACTGAGTGAAAAAAGAATAATCGGCGCACTTTTTACACCGATAAAATAAAGCTGCTGCATGGTTTCTTTGCCACGAAATGGCGGTGTAAATAGCGCATAGAGCACGTCGAAAAAATAGAGCAACATGTTTTTTAATTCTTTGTAAAAAGCTATGAGGCTTACGCCTAAAAACTCAAAAGGTTTTAAGACAACCATTGTTTTTGCAACAAGTTCAGCCATCGTTAAACTCCTAAAATCGTCGATAATGCACGACCTATATAACTTGTGAACCAATCCATTAAATTAATTCCAACCATTGTTGATAATGCAGTGGCCAATACTGTTCGGCCAACACCTTTTGCACCACCCGTTGTCGTATAGCCTTTGTATGTGCAAATAATCGCGAGTAAAACGCTAAACATAAAGCACTTAAAAAGACCGCCTAAAATACTAGTTCCCGTGACGTAAAGTGGGATGGAGCTGATGTATTCATAAAAACTCATATGAGCAACTAATTTGGCCATTACGATTCCGCCCAAAACAGACATTAAAAGTGCAAAGAGCAAAAGAAAAAAACTTGAGATTACGATTCCAATGAGTCTTGGTAAAATCAGATACTGAAGTGGGTTTGTGCCAAGACATTTCATGGCGTCGATTTGCTCAGTCACACGCATGGTACCAAGTTCTGCTGATGTGTACGCACCGACTTTTCCGCTGAGCATAAAGGCAATAAGCAGTGGCCCTAATTCTCTTACCGTTCCACTTGTAGAAAGCCCCCCAAGAACAGAAAGTGCGCTAAATGTTTTAAGTTGCATATTAAACTGCACAGTTAAAAGTGCACCGACGAAAAAACCAGAGGTGGCTGTAGTAAGAAGTGATTGCGTTGTGACTTGATAAATTTGTTCAAGCAAAGTTTTTCGATCGCATGGGTTTTTAATGCCAATTCGAATGATATCTCGAATAAAAAGCAGTGCCGCACCTATCTCAGAAAATATATATTCAAAAGCGCGCAAACTTTTCATGTGCGTTTTTCCTCTACCACTTCTGCCAAAAAATCTTTTACCAACGGAACATTTGAACGCCGAAGTTCATCGGGGGTTCCGAGTGCCAAAACTTTACCTTGATCTAAAACCGCAATACGATCTGCGATTTCTAAAGCACAATACATGTCGTGTGAAACAACAATGGAAGTTGTTTTTAATTTTCTTGATAAGTCAAAAATCAATCGATTAATTGCGTTTGTCGTCACTGGATCAAGACCAGTTGTGGGTTCATCAAACAACAAATACTGCGGCTCAATGGCAACTGTTCGCGCAAGACTCACACGTTTTTGCATTCCATAACTTATATGTGGTGGAAGTTTTTCTTCAACACCCGAAAGATTCACAAGACTTAAAAACTTTGTGACCCGCTCTCTTACTTCATTTTCTTTTAACTGCGGAAAATGCCTGCGCAACCCAAAGGCCACATTTTCTCTTACTGTAAGTGAATCAAAAAGCGCAGGGTGTTGAAAAACCATTCCGCATTTTTTTCTGATTGGAAAGTAATCATCCTCTGAAAGTTTTGAAATTTCTTGGCCATCGAGCCAGATCTCACCACCATCAGG
>JAWXAT010000054.1 GCA_034439615.1 Oligoflexia bacterium
CCCCTACTCCTGATCCCTAATTTTGCCAAAATCTCAGGCCCAAAATCTTCGGCCAGATAGAAATTTTTTTGATGGTTTAAAACACAGTTGTTCAACGATTTGACACTCTACCGGCTTGCCCCCCTTTACATTACAGATAGCCTGGCTTGTTCTTCGCAGCTCTAACCACGTAACAAGGGAGTAAGGGATGAATAGCTTTTTATTGATTATTATCGCCGCTATAGGATTTGCGAGCGTTTCTAATGCCGAATCAACGTCTTTAAATGACAAGATTATTATTGAGAGAATGATTCTATCCCAACTTCAATCTCAATTATCAAGCCTTAAAACTGAGCACGACAAACTTGCAAAAGCTATTGTGACCAATGATGCTCGTGATAAAAATGCACCAAAAATTGAGGTTTATAAAAAATTGATCCTTGAAAAAGAAATTGAAATTCGATACCAAAATGCAAAATTGCAGGAATTAGTTAACGCTGAAGAGCAGGAATTAGTTAACGCTGAAACTGAAAATTCAGCCAATGAAGCCGGGGTAAGGGGCTTCACCAGTTCAAGAGTACCGCGCGGAGTAAGGGGAACACCCAGAGTAATCGGGAATCTCGGAGTTACGGGCAAGGGAGACATAATTCCAAAAATCGCTCCAAAATTTGCCTGTGGTTCACCCACTGGAAAACTTTCTTCTGATACTTCCAATGAACTTCCGCTAGAACATTGCGATCTTCAAGCGAGAAAATTTGGAAGTGCAGATGCAACAAAAGCAAAACCTACTGGCGAGTCACCACTCTCTCGCGAGAAATAACCAAAAGAATTATTAATTGTGATTGTTAATAAACAAGGCGGCGGCGGGTTTGACCGATGGACCAGTTTGTAAACAAAATGGCCATGATTACTAAAATTAATAGATTGATCCACAGCGAATGATCCCAACGACCTAAGAAAAGTTCTCGAGAAACTTTTACGCCGTGAGTGAGTGGCAATACCCACGCCATGGCTTGTGCCCATTTTGGCAATTGCGATAATGGAAAAAATGTTCCGGCAAGGAGTGACATGGGAGTGACAACGATTGAGAAAAAATAAGTAAATGAATCATAATCACGAGCATAACTTGTTACAACCATCGACATAGCGCTAATACACCAGGCAAGTAATAGTAAAACAGGAAGTGCAAGCCACGCTTGCCAGTGATGTATCATTCCTAAAACCAAAAATACGGTCATAACACCTAAAACACCAAAAAAAGCTTTGCTCGCACCCCAAAAAATTTCTCCAGCTACAACTTCTTCTACAGAAACGGGGGTCATCATTATTGTTTCATATGTTTTTTGAACACGTAATTTTGTGAAGCTTGAATAAGTAGATTCAAAAACAGCACCTTGCATTGCTGTTGTGCATAGAATTGCTGGTGCTAAAAACATCAAATACGGAACCCCATCAATTTTACCGACAAAAAACCCAAGGCCATAACCAAAAGCCACAATGTAAAGTAAAGGTTCAGTGAAACTCCAAAAGATAGAGGCTATGAAAAATTTTTTGAAATAGAAAAAATCTCTGTACCAAACACGATATGCGCCGATTCCTAATTTAGGAAATGTTATCATATCTCTCCACATGGTTTTAAAACCCTGGAGTCTAATCATGCTGATTTCTCAATTTGATATGTCATTTTTAATCCCTTAACTCATGCCCGGCGACTTTTAGAAAAACATCTTCAAGCGTGGCTTTACGCACTGTCATATCATCACTTGGAATAAGACTAAGCGCTTGCTTACCGTCTTGACCACTTTTGATAAACAAATGAAAACGATTGCGAATTACTTGGTAGTCATAATAACTTTTTACTTTTTCGATAAAATAGTTCTTATCTGCATCTCCGCAGGTGAACTCTACAACTTCATGACCAATGTGCTCAGCAACGAGATCTTGAGGTCTGCCTTCGCATAAGAATTTTCCGTTATCCATGATAACCAAACGATCACAGATCTGCTCAGCTTCTTCCATGTAATGAGTGGTGAGAACCATGCTCATGCCATTTCTTTTAAGTGATCTCAAATTATCCCAAATCAGAAGTCTTGCTTGCGGATCAAGCCCCGTTGTTGGCTCATCTAAAAAAAGCATTTCAGGCGCGTTGATCATCCCGCGCGCAATTGCAAGTCTACGCTTCATGCCGCCTGAGAGTTGATCGACTGGCGCCATTGATTTTTCGTCAATTTTCATAAACCGTAGTAGCTCGCGGGCGCGCTTTTCAGCCATATCTTGTGGAATATTGTGATAGCTCGCATAGATCAAAAGATTTTCAAGTACCGTGAAATCGGTATCAAGACCATCTTCTTGCGGTACAACGCCAATTCGTTTTTTGATTTCTGAACTGCGGGTCATAACATCAAGACCCAAAACGTGGAGCTCCCCATCAGAAACCGGGGAGAGGCCATACATCATTTTCATAGTCGAAGTTTTGCCCGCACCATTGGGGCCAAGAAAACCAAAACATTCGCCACGTTTAATTTGAAAATTAATGCCGTTAACGACAGTTTTATCGCCGTAACGTTTAATCAGACCGCGACCTTCAGCAACGATGTCGACCATAGATTTTTAATCCGCTTTTTCGGCGCGCTTTCTTTTATTAGGGTCTAAGTATCTTTTTCTAAGACGAATATTTTTTGGTGTTACTTCAACAAGCTCATCATCAGAAATCCATTCAAGGGATTGCTCTAAACTTGTAGGAGCGGGAGGAGTTAATTTAACAGCCTCGTCAGCACCTGATGAACGCATATTTGTTAATTTTTTCTCGCGCGCAACGTTTACGATAAGATCATTATCTTTTGCATGCTCACCAATAACCATTCCCTCATAACAAGGAATGCCGGCACCAATAAACATGCGCCCTCGGGGCTCAAGATGAAATAGACCATAGGCAACTGAATCGCCCAAACGATCTGCGATAAGAGCACCGTTCATGCGCCCGCCGATATCACCTTTCCAGGGTTCATAACCTGCAAAGATGCTATTCATAAGGCCCGCACCTTTTGTGTCTGTTAGAAATTCACTGCGATAACCAATAAGACCTCGAGAAGGAACCAAAAATTCTACGCGTACACGACCTGAACCTTTATTATTCATATTGGTCATGACACCTTTTCGAAGACCCATTTTTTCTGTGACGATACCAACTGTAGCTTCAGGAACGTCGAACACAACGTTTTCCATTGGCTCATGTTTTTCGCCGTTAATTACTTTGGTAACAACTTTGGGTTTACTGATTAAAAGTTCAAAACCTTCGCGGCGCATTTGCTCAATCAAAATAGCCAATTGAAGTTCTCCGCGACCAAAAACTTTAAATGAGTCAGTGGCATCGGTTTTTTCCATGCGTAAAGAAACGTTATAGAGAAGTTCTTTCTCTAATCGCTCTAGAATTTTTCGACTTGTAACTTGATCGCCTTCTTTACCAGCAAAGGGTCCGTTATTTACGGAGAAGATCATGCTTACAGTAGGCTCTTCAACCACAACCCGTGGAAGTGGCAATGGGTTTATACCATCACTAATTGTGTCTCCAATTTCGATATTTTGCTCACCAGCGATGATAACGATATCGCCTGCGGGAACTTCTTTTGTTTCAACCTGTTTGAGACCTTCGTAAGTGAAAAGCGCTACAACACGAATTTTATTAATTTTATCAGCCTTACAAACACTGACGGTATCGCCAACTTTAATAACACCTTCACGAACACGACCGATTGCTAAACGACCAACAAAATTATTGTAACCAATATTTGTTACTAAAATTTGGAGTGGGTTTTCTGGTTTTCCTTTAGGAGCTGGAACCACGTCGAGAATAAGTTTAAAAAGTGGTTCCAAATTTTTACCAGGGAGATCACGATCTTTTAAATCATTTACAGCCCAACCATCACGCGCAACGGCATACACGATTGGAAAATCCACTTGCCAGTCTTCAGCATCGAGATCGACAAACAAATCAAAAACTTCATTTACGACTTCGTCAACGCGCGCATCGCTTCGATCAATTTTATTGATACAAACAATTACTTTAAGACCATCTTCCAGAGCTTTCTTTAAAACAAATCGTGTCTGTGGAAGCGGACCCTCTGATGCGTCAACTAAAAGCATGACACCATCGACCATCTTGAGCGTTCGCTCAACTTCACCACCGAAATCAGCATGCCCCGGTGTGTCGACGATATTGATCTTATAATCTTGATACTGAACCGAGGTATTTTTCGCCATAATGGTGATACCGCGTTCACGCTCAAGATCCATGGAATCCATAACGCGTTCTGCTACAACTTCGTTTGACCGAAAAGTTCCGCTTTGTCTGAGAAGCCCATCCACTAGAGTCGTTTTACCGTGGTCAACGTGGGCAATGATTGCGATATTTCTAATTTTTTGTTCTGCCATAAGTCCCTTTGGTTCTTTGGAAAAAACCAAATAAAGTATTTAACTGCTGCGCGTTTTAATCTCACCTACACTATTTGTCGAAGAGAGAAATTGCAACTAGAAGAGCATGTGGATACAATTTGGTGGTATGCAAACACATCTGGATTTACCCATATGGTCTATTGCTCCCTTTTTAGCCATTGTACTCAGCGTCGCTATTTTACCTGTTTTAGCACCCAGGTTTTGGCATCGGTACCACCATTTATTGTTAGCAATGTTCGCCATTCCCGTTATAGCGCTCTGTGCGGCAGTGAACTATCATTGGGTCGTTCATAGTTTCGTCGACTATGTCATTTTTATCTGCCTACTTGGCGCGCTGTATTCAATCGGCGGAAGTCTTTTAGTTGTCGGAACCCCAAAAGCAAACCCCGTAACAAATCTTGCCTATATGGCTTTTGGTGCCATTATCGCCAACTTTATTGGCACATTGGGCGCCAGCATGCTTTTGATTCGCCCACTTTTACGCAGCAATCGCGGCCGAAAGCATGAAGTTCATGTCATCGTGTTTTTTATTTTCATTGTTTCAAACGTTGGTGGGCTACTCACACCCTTAGGCGATCCACCATTACTTTTAGGTTACATCATGGGAGTTCCGTTTTGGTGGACTCTTAAGCTGTTTCCGGTTTGGTTTTTTGTCGTCACTTCACTCTTAGGAATTTTTGCGGCCCTTGATTCTTATTATTACCTTCATGATCCTGATTTTCGCGGCCCCATGAAACAAGAATTAGTTAAAGAGACAATTCAAATCACTGGGCGCTGGAATTTAGCACTCATCCCGGTTGTTATGGCGGCTTTGATATTACCTCAGGCGATTCCACATGAATATGAAATGTGGCGACACGCTCTGAGAGCGACAATTCTTATTGGTGTGGTTTATGTGAGTGGGCTGATCACACCAAAAATCGTGCGGACTTTAAATAATTTTTCATGGGAGCCGTTTAAAGAAGTGGCTATGGTTTTTGCGGCGATTTTCGCCACAATGATTCCGGCAATAAAGTATCTTGAGTTGCACGCAACTCAATTGGGAGTTCAATCTGCTTGGAGTTTTTATTGGTTGAGCGGTATTTTTTCAGGCATCTTAGATAATGCACCTACTTATGCTTCGTTTTTCGCACTCGCTCAGGGTTTGGGGAAAGATGTCGTTTCACTTACACTCGAGAATGGAACAAATATTTCTGAGACACTGCTCACAGCTATTAGCTGCGGAGCTGTGTTTTTTGGTGGCCTGACCTATATCGGAAATGCGCCGAATTTATTAATCAAAGCTGTTGCTGAAGATGAGAAAGTAAAAATGCCGTCATTTTTTGGCTTCCTCATCTGGAGCTTTGCCTTTCTTGTCCCCGTTTTATTCATGACCGCCGTCTTATTTTTCGAATAGATTACCAAAAGTAAGGCCGTACCTTTTTGTAATTAGCCGTGGCCGCCCATGAGGAAGGATTCGTGGCTGGTGTCTGATTGGGCGGAAAGATCGAATTGTGAAAAATAATTTCCGGCGATGTGAAGAATTTCATCTGCGGTGGGGGCTTGAAAAAGGCTTTTACGAAAATTTTGGCTTCCTGGGTAACCTGCCGAAAACCATGCTGCAAATTTTTTCATTTGAAGCATTGAATAACGAACATCGTTTCGTTCATCGACGAGTTCTTTGAGTCTTCCTAATGATTTGCAAAAATCTTTGTCTGTGGATTGTGGATAATCATTGTGAATAAGTTCTTGGGCTTGCTTGAAAATCCAGGGGTTTTTTAAACATCCGCGACCAATCATTACCCCATCACAGCCAGATTCACGCAAACGTCTCACGGCTGTTGCTGCAGAATTAATGTCGCCGTTTCCGATAATGGGAATAGAAGCCTTTGCCTTTACTTCACCAATTAAATCCCAATCTGCGAGCCCAGAATAACCTTGAGCACGAGTTCTGCCATGAATTGCAACCCAACTTACACCCGCATCAGCGGCAGCTTTAACAATGTCGTGGGCGTTGATAGTTTTGTCATCCCAACCTGTTCGAATTTTAATTGTCAGTGGAATTTTAATGGCAGATTTTATTTGAACTAATATTTTAAAAAGTACCAAAGGTTCACGCAACAACGCAGCTCCGGCTCCTTTTTTTACAACCTTCGGAACAGGGCAACCTAAATTAATATCCACAAAATCAGCTCGCTGCTCTTCAACAAACTGAGCAGCACGAGCTAGAACTTCGCCTTCTTCTCCAAAAAGTTGAACTCCAATGGGGCGTTGTTTTTCAGAAAAGCTCATCAGGTCTATGGTCCTGTGACTTTTGTATTCAATTCCGTATGCAGAAACGAGTTCGGTGATGACTGGACCACATCCCATTTCGCGCATAAAAGTGCGAAAGGAATTGTCTGTAATGCCAGCCATTGGTGCTAAGACAAATGGGTTTTTATTAAGTTCAGCCTTCAAATCGATCATGGACAAGGTTTATATCACAATCTCCATAGAATTTCAGCCCAGAGAGATTTATAATATAGGGAGATTAATTTCAGGGGGTAATTGTGACAAATTCGCAAAATGACGGCCATGGGCACGGAAATCATCCACATAATATGCAAGATAAGAAAACCTTTAGAATTTTAATTGGTGTCATTGTGTTGCTCGTCGGCTCAGCCATTTTATACAAGTACCTCAGAGACGGTGGCTTGGGTTTTAATGTTAACAAAACAGGCGAAAATGCCTGTGTGAAAGAAGTGAAAACCGTTGAAATGAGAGATGATAATATTAAAGGCATCATTGATAAGGGACAAAAAATTAAAGTCGCCATGGGTTGGTATGAATGTAACCCGATCAAAAAGGGTGATCTTGCTGTGTTTTATCGCCCGGGTCTTCTTGATGTTCCGTATGTAAAAGTTGTGCGTGGAGCCCCAGGTGAAAAATTTAGTGTAAAACCTGATAGTTCAAAAAAAGGGTGGAACGTTTATATCAATGGCGATGCGATCTCATATAATGGACGAGCATTTGTATTTGGTGATATTCGCGAAGAGCCAGCACTAAGAAGATATGAAGTAGTTCGCAATGGTGTGCTCAGAGACAATGAAGCTATTTTGATGTCGACAGTTCCGCCTGGAGATTTTGATAGCACGACAACTGGTCTTCACTTTTCTGGTGGATTAATTGGAAAAGTAATTGAGATTGCGGGTCAAGAAACTGATGAAACCGAAGAATCTAAAGACGCAGAAGTAAAAGATGATGCTCGCAAACCTGCTGAAGAAAAAACTGAAGTTACTGAGACTGAGGCTGAAAATTCTGTCACTGAAAGTAAGTGATTTTTATGCCGCAAGAATCTTGATTTAATGTAAATCCGTGTTTTTCACCCTACATCGAAATATTCATACTGATTTTTCACCCAAAGGGTAAAAAATAAGATACACTAAATCTCTATGAATAGGTATCTTGAGCCCTACATACAATCGGACTTAAAAGAAAAGATGGTGTTTCTTGGAGGCCCTCGCCAAGTTGGCAAGACCACTGTGGCATTAAATCTTCTCGGAAATGCAAAAGAAAATTATCTCAATTGGGATATTAACGAACACCGTGATAGCATTTTACGAAACGAACTCCCGCCCAAAGGTTTATTGGTTTTAGATGAAATTCACAAAAACAAATCATGGCGACGTTTTGTTAAAGGGCTCTATGATAAAAGTAAGATTTCTCATTACAGACCCATTTTAGTAACCGGAAGTGCTCGCCTTGATTATTACCGATTTAGCGGCGATTCACTTCAAGGTCGCTACCATTATCATCGACTTCACCCCCTCTCATTAGCTGAAATAAAATCAACTTCACAAAAGGATTTAATGTCATTGTTTGAGTTAGGCGGTTTTCCGGAACCTTTTTTAAAAGGGGCGAAAATCTCAGCCCTTAGATGGTCACGAGAATATAGAAATCGACTTATTCGAGATGATATTATTCCTATCGAAGAAATTTCAGATCTCACAAAAATGGAACTACTCTTGATGCGTTTACCTGATTTAGTGGGAAGTCCATTATCGATAAATGCATTACGCGAAGATCTAGAAGTATCACATAAAACACTTAAAAGATGGCTCGACATACTTGAGCGATTTTATGGCATTTTTAGACTAGAACCTTTTGGAGGAATCAAGATTAAAAGTGTTAAAAAAGAAAGCAAACACTACCACTTTGATTGGACTCTCATTCAAGATTCTAGATTTCGTTTTGAAAATATGATCGCCTCTCATCTACTAAAATGGGTTCATTTCAAACAAGATACAGAGGCTCTCGAGCTTGAATTAAAATTTTTTCGTGATACAGAACAAAGAGAAATTGATTTTGTGCTTTGTCAAAATTCTCAACCAACTCATTTTATCGAGTGCAAATTTGCAGACGATTCGATTTCAAAAACTCTTTATTTCATCAAAAATAAATATCCAAATGCAAACGTCATTCAGCTTCATCTGACTGGTAAAAAAGATTTTATATCCCCCGAAGGTATTCGTGTGATGCCCGCAAAATCATTTCTTGCAGATTTGGTTTAAAAGCAAAGTTACATACTATGATAAACCCTATTTCTGGTAAAACCTTTTGCCCGAAGATCTTTATGCTGAGCTAAATCTCGCTCTGCTTGCCTGCGACTTACGGTGCCGTTAAGCTTGAGCATGTAACTTTCAACAGTGATTATTTGATTTTCTTGAATCAGTTTATTTAATATTTTCATTCGTACATTTAGAGATGAAAGTGTGGTTGGTTTTTTTAAACTTTTATTAAACGGCACATCATCACTCAAAAAACCCCATTTCAAGAAGGGCTTTAAAGAATTTTCACTCGAACGATACATTTGCGCACCTCCCAAACTCCATATTCCGATATAGAATTGGCTCATTGATGAAACTTCGACCCCTGACAAAACGCAATTCATCCAATTCTTAAAAAGTTTACGCGAAGGCTTTAAAGTGAGATGACTGACAAATTCCAACAAAACACCAACCACCGTGGGCCAGGGTTGCTTGCAAATTTCTTCATTGAAAAGTACTGGATGGATTTTCTTCCAATGTTTATTAAAATACTGAATCAATTGTTCAGTAAGCCTTGGATCAAAACGACTCCACTGTGTGAATAAACTCAAGTCTTCGAGAGATAAATCTTCATCACTTTGAATTTTATCATAGGATTTTTGAAGCTCTTTAATTGTCGGGATTTTAGATAGACCTTTCATTTGAAAGCTCGTTTCATGATTTCAGCGCTTAATGGACCCATTTCAAACTCCTTATAGTTTTTCAATCAACTTGCATATATTATACGACTTTTACATAAATGTCGCAATACTAAATTGGTGAACAATTTTAGTTATTTGAGTAAATATAAGTCTAGCTGATAAGATCATCGCCTAAATTAGAGCCCTGCTGCTTGTGCTGTTAAAGACAAACTACTCATAAAGTCTGGCCATAAAGCCTTAGCGAAGTATCGCTTTAAATAAATCGTTATTAAATCGATTTTAACAAGTGGTCAATCAATTCGCCTCCAACCCCTTAAAAACAGTGTGTTTCTTTTAATACCCCCATTGTTCTCAAGTTTTAGCTCAACCCAGCCGAAAGTAACATGCAGGTGGTAATCGTATTTTGAACGTATGTGGTAATAGGCTCATCGCTGTGTTCGCAAGTCTTGTGTTTTTAAGCACAAGCATGTATCCGTCTGCTTCTTTTGCCGCTGGAGAAAACCCACAAACATTTACATATCAAGGTCGCCTGATGAACGCTGCTGCCACTGCACCCCTTGGCGATGCTACAGCCGATATTCGCGTTGATATTTTAAGCCCCCAACCAAATCCCAATGAATGTATTTTATTTGCCGAAGATCACCTAGGTGTTGCACTTAATAACGGCGTGTTTTCAATTAAAGTTGGTGGCGGTATTCGCACTGCAGGTGTTGATCCTGGCAAAACCATGCGCGATGTTTTTACAAACGTTGGCGCGTTAGCAAATCGCGCAGCAGCTCCTCCTGTACCTCTTGCTGGTTTAGGCGTTGTTCCTGATCCACAAATTTGTCCAGTAGCTTACACTGCTGCAGTAAATGATTTCAGAATGCTTCGCGTAGTTGTAAATGCTGCTAGCTTAGGTGGTAAAGTTTTATTAACACCCGATCAATCTTTAACTGCAGTTCCTTGGGCAATTAATTCTGAGCGCGCTGAATCTTTACAAGGTTTTGCTGCTTCTGGATTTGTACAAGTAACAAATGCTGGTGCTGGTGCATCAGATATTTCACAAGCAAATGTTTTAAATCTTGTTAACGGTACTGATATTTCAGGATTAGCAACACCACTTCATAATCACGATGCAAGATATTTTAGAGCTGGAACTGATGCTGATCTTACCACTGGCGACGTCTATGCCGTACGCGCTGGTATTGGTGGGGGATTAGTAGATGCTTCAATGCCCGCAGGTGTTGATCTTTATATTAGACAAGCTAGCCCTGCACTTCGTTTAGGTTCAAACGATGCTGGTGGTACTAACACCATGAAGATTGAATTTTATGATGCCACTGGCGCAGGTGCAATGCGCGGACGCATTGAAACAGGTCAAAGTGCAGCGGGTGGAATTAATATCTACACCGATGGCACTGCTACTTCACAACTTGCAATCAACGGCGGTGGTGCTTCATTTAATAAAACAGTTCAAGTTGGTAAATACATTGCTGGTGGCGGTGTTACAGGTGAAACAACTTTAGAAACTTCCCTTAACGGTGCCCCAGCCGCATCTGCTGGTTATGTTTGGATGAACACATCGACTAATAAATTACGTTATTGGGATGGAACAATTGCTACAGGTAAAAATGTCGCCTCAGAAACTTGGGTTAATGCTGGCTACTTAGATCTTAGTGGCAATAACACAATGACTGGTGCTCTTAAAGCTAACGCTGGAACAGCTGCTTTACCCGGTTATACATTTTCAAATGCAGGTAACCAAGATACTGGTATTTCATCAAGCACGGCTGATCAATTAGCTTTTTCAACTGCGGGTGTTGAAAGAGTGCGCATTGACTCAACTGGCGGCGTTGCCGTTGGTGCATTTGCTCCCACTGCGATGATGCATTTACCTGCGGGTACTGCGAATGCTTTAACTGCTCCTTTAAAATTCACAATGGGTACAAATCTCACAGCTCTTGAAAACGGTGCCATGGAGTTTGATGGTGCTGATCTTTACTTCACGGCTTCTGGTACTCGTTCAAAAGTCTTAGTAAGTGGTGGTGGAGCTGGAGATTTTATAAAAATTGATGGCACAAACACCATGTCAGTTGCTACTCAATTTAAATCAGCAATTGGATCAGCTACCACACCAGGGATTACTTTTACCGGTGACACAAACACTGGTTTATCTGCTGCAATTTCAGATACTTTAGTTTTATCAACTTCGGGTGCTGAAAGATTACGTATTGATCCAAACGGACGCATTGGCGTTGGAGCATTTGCACCAACCGCTTCTGTACATTTACCCACAGGTGTTGCGACTGCTAATGGCGCACCATTAAAATTCACAATGGGTACAAATCTCACAGCTCTTGAAAATGGTGCTGTTGAATTTGACGGCACAGATTATTTCGTCACAGCTAATAACTCACGTAAAAAAATCATCACTGGTTCTAATGGTGTAAATGATTTTCTCATGACTGGCGGTACAAACGCCATGACAGCTGCGATTAATGCTTTTGACGGCAACGCTGCTACACCTGGTTATACTTTCGCCGCTGATACAAATACTGGTTTTTATCGCTCTGCAGTTGATGAAATGCGTTTTGTCACTAACGGTGCAGATCGTGTGACTTTTGATGCTACTGGTAAGGTCGG
>JAWXAT010000055.1 GCA_034439615.1 Oligoflexia bacterium
CCCCCCCCCCCCGCTGAGGGAGTAATGAAGTAACTTATGGAACGACTTCGGCCTAACTTCATTGTCGGTATTGGGGGCTCAGCTGGAGCACTTAACGCATATAAGGCGCTCTTGGACGCCATTCCACCTAAAACAGGAATGGCCTTTGTTATTATTTCTCATATGAACCCCACTGCCAGCAGTGAGCTTGCGCTGATTTTGTCGCGTCACACGAAAATGAAAGTTATGGTTCCTTCTGATGGGCTACCGATCCAGAGGAATCATGTCTACGTAATTCCTCCGAACGCAGATCTCCTCATGGAGAACTATACGTTCAAAGTCATCTTCCCACGCGATATAAAGAAGAAGCAGATAGATTTGTTTTTTATTTCTTTGGCAGAGGCTATGGGAGCAAATGCGATCGGCATTGTCCTGTCTGGGTATGATGGCGATGGTAGTGAGGGATGCAAGCAAATCAAAGCAAAGCAAAGGGAGGAACAACCTTTGCTCAGGACGCGTCTTCCGAAATAAACCACATGCCTGCTAGCGCTGAGGCTACGGGCTGTGTTGATTTCGTTCTGCCACCCGACAAAATTTCAGATGAACTACAAAGATTGGCAAGCACTTCTATAAGTAAAGGGAAGAAACGCCTCTGAAATTTTAAAAGACGAATAATTCCGCTAACATTGTCTCACCAAAAAAGCTAAGCTTTTGACATGAGCAAAAAAGTATTTGACGTAGCCGTAATCGGTGCTGGAACTGCAGGACTTTCCACTGTTTCAGAAATCCAAAGACACACTGATAATTTTGTCCTCATTAACAAGGGAGAGTATGGGACTACGTGTGCACGCGTTGGATGCATGCCTTCTAAGGTGCTTATC
Organism: Oligoflexia bacterium; assembly: GCA_034439615.1. Taxonomy (NCBI): domain Bacteria; kingdom Pseudomonadati; phylum Bdellovibrionota; class Oligoflexia; species Oligoflexia bacterium. The sequence goes on from JAWXAT010000055.1 coordinate 861, forward strand.
CAAGTAGCAAATGATTTTTACAGCAGAAAAATATTTGCTAAAGAAGGGATTAAGGGCTCTCAATATCTAGAGGCTAAATCGGATCTCGTCATGAAGTACGTGAGAAGTCTGCGGGACCGTTTTGTTAAAAGTGTCATTAACGATGTAAGAAAAATTGGTGACAAAAATCTTCAGGGCTCAGCAAGGTTTCTCGATCCCACTATCCTTCAGGTGGGCCCCCATATTATCAAAGCACGAAAAGTAATAATAGCGACAGGGACTACTCCGGTAATACCTTCTGATTGGCTAAATTTAAAAAATCTCATTTTGACAACGGATCAGTTATTTGAAGAAAAAATACTCCCGTCTTCAATGGTGACCGTGGGACTTGGGCCGATTGGGCTCGAAATGGGCCAAGCACTTCACAGGCTCGGCGTTAAAATGACAGGTGTGGGGCAATCGAAATTTATTGGAAACTTGTCTGATCCGGTTGTTAACGGTTATGCAATAAAGCTACTTGGTTTGGAATTTGAATTAAATTTAGGGCACGAGGCTGTTGTCAAAGAGAAGAATAAAAAACTGACAATAACTGCTGGCAAAAAAACATATAAGGTTGAAAAAGTATTAGCGAGCTTAGGTAGAAAACCAAACTTAAGCGGTCTTGGTTTAAAGGAAATTGGAATTAAGTTTGATAAAAATGAAATTCCTGTATTTAACATCAACACTCTTCAGGTTGGAAAATTTCCAATATTTATTGTCGGAGATGTCAAGCACTACCGATCTGTTCTCCATGAAGCTGCTGACGATGGGAGGATCGCTGGATTTAATAGCATGCAAAAAAAACCACAAGCTTTTGAAAGGCGCATTCCTTTAAACATCACGTTTTGTGATCCCAATATTGCAACGGTCGGAAAGACATTTGAAAGTTTGACTCACGAGAAATTTATTACTGGGGAAAGCATTTTTGATAGCGGGAGATCTATAATACTTGGATCGACCGGAATACTTCGCATTTATGGAAAACCTAAAACCGGTTTATTACTCGGGGCTGAAATGATAGCCCCTGCTGGTGAACATCTAGCGCATTTGATTGCGTGCATGATCCATCAAAAAATGACGGTTTTTGATGCCCTTAAGCTCCCCATTTACCATCCAACTCTTGAAGAAGGATTACGACATGCCCTGCGAGATCTTTCAAAGCAGGTTACCGGTTTAAGGCCCAGGCTTGATTTGGAAAAAATCAAATAAAACAGAACTTCGGTTACAAAACCTCCAGTACTTGTAAGTGTAAGTGTGAGTTAGGTAGGGCATTTCAAATCCCTTGGGTCAAGGTGACGCTGAAATAAACGAGATACAGATTCTGCATGATTCTTGAGGTGGCCTTTAGATTGCACATCTCGAAGGTGACAAATTGAAATAACACAAATGAAGGAGATACAAAAATGATTAATTCGTCAGAAATAAAGCCAGATATGCCAGTAGTGTGTTCAGAAGACGGGCAATTCGCAGTGGTTGACCACCTTGAAGGCAATGAAAGTATCAAACTCAAGAAAGATAAAGCGGGCAAACACCATTTTATTCCTCTGAGCTGGGTAAAAAGCGTTGACGGTAAGGTTCATATTGACCGACCTGGTGATCAAGCTATGAGAGAATGGCGAACAGAACACTAAAATCGTTATGAGGCAATTTGCCACATATAAAGAAGGAGTTGCCATGGCAATTCAATTTCCACCACTTCCATATGCTACCGACGCACTAGAGCCTTTCATTTCTAGAAATACGATGGAATTCCACTATGGGAAGCATCACAGAAAATACGTTTCAAAACTGAATATTCTAATTAAAGACACGGCGTTTGATAAACTGGAGTTAGAAGAAATTATTTTAGAGTCTGCTCATACCAATCAAGAGATTTTCAATAATGCTGCGCAGGCATGGAGCCACAGCTTTTATTGGAATTGCATGACACCAAAATCAGGTGGACAGCCTGATGACAGTAGTCTTGCTTCGATTTTACAAAACTTTGAGTCCTTTGAAAACTTTAAGTTAAAGTTTACCGAATCCGCCAAAAAACAGTTCGGATCGGGTTGGACATGGCTTGTGAAAAACCCTGATGGAAGATTGTCCATACACAATATGAAAAACGCCGATGTGCCCGTCATGCACGATCAAACGCCCATACTCGTCTGTGACGTATGGGAACACGCTTACTATTTGGACTATCAAAATGAGCGAGGTAAATATCTAGAGAATTTTTGGAAAACCGTAAATTGGGATTTTGTTGAGAACAATATGCGTAAAGAACCAATGATACGAATCCGTAAAATCAAAGGTATGCTGAAAGAGACCTCTATACATTTGAGCTAAATCGCGTCGTTGCAAGCACTTCTCCAGTCGTGAAGAAGATATAGAGACCTCAATAAACGATTGATAATTCTTACTGTTGTTGTCCAGCAAGCTTCACGATGGCTCGAGCTAACGATTGGGGCTCAACCGGCTTTGCCATATGCGATTGAAAACCTGCCGTAACTTTAGAAAGACCTCTATCAACCATCAAACATCCCTCGAATCTCTTCATTTGTTTGACTAACTTTGTATTGTCCATTTTCTCTCCTCCGGTTTTAAGACCGATTACTTTTATTTTTTTCAAAAATCCAAAGCCGATGGGCTGAAATAATTGTATAACCTGGGTGAACTGTTTTTTTCTTGCGGGCCGGTCTAACCCTTTTCACCGTGTATTCATTCATGGATAATTGCTTTGGTGGCTCTAAATCATTTTCGACTGATCGTTTGACCTGCCTGTTCCATTTTTTCTTAACCATTTTCTAATCTTTTTTGATATCCGGAATAGATCTGAATGCTTTGGTGCATCTCTCGATAGCGGGTCAAGGCTTTGATCAAACATTCAAATTGTTTTTCACTCAAATCTGAAAGCAATTCGCCTAAGAAAACTAGCCCGCCTCCACATGATATGTCTAAAGCTGCTCGAATCAAAACTCGCTCGTCCAACGAAAATTCCCAACTGTCATCAAGAAGAATCTCGGGACGATCTCTCAGAGACACCGCAGTCGGTGAGTCATAGAGAAAATCTAGCAACCTTTGATCGGAACCGAGCAAATGAGAATTGATTTCCTTCTTCTGGTAAGCCATTTGAGAGTGCACAGTGTCCTCCGACAATGAATTTGATAGTTCGCTTACAATGCCAACACCTGCTGGCAGTGGCTCTGTTCATTGATTTCGAAAAACGATGTACTATGGAATTTCGCTTTGTGGGAGACTGATCAGTTACTCTAGAATTCAAAATTTTTCGATTGCGAAAATTTTTCTGCCTTCGGCTTCGGCTCTCTTTGCCTTTAGGTGTGGCTGAATACCGTTTCTCAGCTAGCTTTCGATTTCTTCTTCGGCCTTCTTGACTGCAAGTTGAGCTGCAATATTTATGTCCAGTCCAACAGTTCTCACAAAGAGTAAAAAGTGTGCTGCAAATTGGACAAGTTGGCTTGATCCCGAGCAAACCCAATTTCATGGTTCAACATTTGACTCTCAATTGAAAGCCTCCGACCATTAGCTTTTTGGTTGGCAGAAAACTGGGGAAGCCATTCGTCTTTGGCTTGTGGTCAGCCAAAGTCTCTTTGTCTTTGAAGCCTTTAATGGGCATGGTGATTCCGATGGCCCCTCTAGTTTTGATTACTTCTCATTCAAGATTTTCCATCGCCCCCTTTTTGTCGGGCCGATATGCCTGATTCTCTTGGCTGCTTTAAGCTTTTTGATATGATATTTGACGCCATCCCGAGTGATGTTAAGTTTTTCTGCTAATTCCTGCTGTGTAATACCAGGATTCTCTTTTATCAATGACAGGATCTCGGAAGAAGGATCGATGAAACTTTCTTGGGTAGTTCTTGTGTAGTTCTGGGGTAGTCTTTTCTTGTCTCAAATTGGGACGATAAAGAATGATTTTGAAAAAATCCCCCTTATCCTCGAATACTGGAGGCTTGAGTCCTTCGGCTTTCATGGCCTCACGAATGCGGATAATTCCAGTACCAGCTTTTTCAACAATATCGAGACGGGCAAACATATCGGCAATAATTTCGTTTCTACGAGATGAAAGTTCGCCGATGTTTTCCGGTGAAATCCCGAGTGGCAGCCTTCCGGGATTAATAATCTCAATCCGATCAGGAAAAACTCGAATTTGAATACTGGTGCCACCCATATTGTAGTCGCGGTGAATGATGGCATTGGCAATGGCTTCGCGCCAAGCCTCTTGAGGGATTTCATACACGTTTCTTCGACGGCTTGTTTCAATAATAGCTTGAAGGCTCAGATGCCTCTTGAGAAAAAACTCCGCCTCATTGAACTGAGTCAACAAATCGCCCCGGACTTCCTTTCTATCAAAGATGTTGGCCCCCACATAATCTTTGAAAGCGAGAAGCATAACCTGCGAATGAAGAAAAAAGGGATCAAGCTTGCCAGCAAAAAAGAGAACCCCAGCGTTGTTGATTGATTTGTTCTGCATCAGATTGAGGCTTTTTAGAATATTGGGGAGCGTTTCTTTTGTGACCGAATATTTGATATCTGCAAGCCGATAGAAATCACGAACTTTTTTAAGCGAAACGTCGGATAGTTTTGCTTTAGAATTTACTTTTTCATCGAAGTGATCATTTTCTCTTGAATCAAAGATCGCCTTAATTTCATTCCGACTTAATTTTTGAGTGACGGCATCGAATCTTTTGTAATAAGTGCCGGCGCAAGAGTAGGGCTTGTCGGTGCCTTCTACGACGTTGACGACGACAATGTTATTCACGTTTTTTACATCGACTTCGATTCTTGGATCACAATTTCGGCCCAGTCCAAAAATTTCAGCCTTAATTGCCCAGTGAGCTTAGCGCCTTTGATCGAGCCGTCATCGGCAACTCCCAGAAGGATTTTGCCACCCTTGGAGTTGGCGAAGGCTACAATGTCGTGGGCAATTTTAGATGTATATCTCTCTTTGAATTCGACAGTAAGCCCTTCGCCTTCTTTGATCAGTAATAAGAGATTCTCTTTTTTCGTCATACCAATACCCCAATCACGAAAGTGCTTCGATGTAAGGTCTCACTCGATGGGCAACACCCAGTTTGATGGCTGTATCCAAAATTTTACCTAAGTTTGATTTTCTCGATGATATCGCATTTCTAAGGGCTGTAATCCCAATTTGAATCCCCAATTTCTCTCGCTGAACCAGACAGTCCACAATTGTTCTCTCGATTTTCGTGATTGAATAGCCGTCACACTTTTCAATTCCAATTTTCCATTTCGGGCTGCGCGCTCGAAAGACTTTGATGTCCGCAAAGTTCGTTCGTTTGGTATTAGTGACCATCATCCAAGTTTTTTTTGGGATGGAATCCGTCAGCCCGTGGTGAGCGAGCGCTGAAACCAAGCAGACGGCAGAGGGTGAGCCCACACGCAAGGTTGCAGATCTATACTGATCCTCTTCGCTGATATCGTCTTTAGTTCGCCGATATATTCCGCGAGCCAGTTGTTCGACAACTCCCTCGGCGATGAGCTTCCTCAAGAAATAGCGATTCAGCCCAAGCTTAATTGCTTGTCTTAGTGTGAATGGTTTTTCGCTGAGCTCAAAAGGTAAAGTGTCCACTTACAAAGTCTGACACACATTGGGTCCTGAGTCAATTTGTGTTAAAACGAGGGGGTAGGCATCAAAAGAGTAACCAAAACGTCCGATGAGTGTCGATTTCGGGTCAAAAAGGGTGGGGGAGGCATCAAAACAGTAACCAAAAAGTGCCCTTTCGAGTGGCTGATCGATCCAAAACCACGTTTTTTGGTCACTATTTTTACATGTGGGTAGCTAACCCATTGTTTGTAATTACTTTTTTTGAACACAAAACTTTGAAAACAGCGATTTTTGCCACTTTTTCGCAAAAAGTGGTGCAGCAGTTTTTTGACGCAATTGCAGGTCGGAGTATGGGAGCGGTAGTTGAATTTTTTGTTACGGGGCTATAGAAAAGAGCGAATGGTTGAGTCAATCTTTTGAGCAGGATTTTTCGGAACCAAAAGGTCAAAGACATCCAGATATGACCTATTGGAGTGCGGTAATTACCAAACGCAGGCTGTAGCTCCGTCGCTGGTGAAAACCCAGGAAGTCGTTCCGCCCTTGCAGATACACTGACGATAGCCTGAAGTGATGGCTAAAGAGCTGTCATGGGCTGCATCGCAAGCAAAAGGCTGGGCTGCATACTTCGCAACTCTAACAACTCCATTAACATCTAAGGCCGTTTGAGGTGATGTAGTCCCTATACCGACGTTTGGTTATAATCCCAATTCGCGAAGACCCTTTTGCCATGGAAGGGCCCATATCGGACCCATACGACGCTCGGTGTGTCCCATGTGAAAAATAAAAAGCCCCGAATGGCGGGGAAAAACCTTCTGGAAATAGAGCAAGCCATCCCCGTCTTCCGTAGTAAATCTGTCGCCAGCTTTAACCTCTATGGCCACCGTACCGTTTTTGGTTTCGGCAATAAAGTCGACCTCAATTCCTTTTCTTGTCCGAAATGAAGAGATGGTTATGTCTTTATTCCACGCCCATGCTGAGTGCAAAATTTGTATGAAAACAAGTTGTTCTGCTAGAATTCCAATTCTGTCAGCGCTGGGAATGAAGTTTTGTAGCATACCATTATAGACACCGTTATCGAACAGATAGAATTTAGGGTGACGAATAAGGTCTTCTGACTCTGCGAGAGGTGCGAATGGAAAAACACGATAACCAATTAGGGTGTCCTCCAGAATTTCAAAATATCGGGGGATCGCATGCCGAGATATTTTTGCTTTCTTGGCGATTTTAGTCAGATCCATAAATTGAGCGACGGATAAAACAGATTCATTGAGAAAACGAGCAAATGATTCAATATTTCTCGTCAGAGCTTCAGCTTTGATTTCTTCTTTAAGATAATTAGCGGCATAAGATTTTAGCAAGTGTTCGGCCTCGTTTGATTGACCCTCGAGATAAGCTTCAGGGAGTGAACCTCGGCTCAAAATCTTTTTTGTATCAAACTTATAAGCCATTTCGGCGGCTACGAGTGGGCCTAATTTGAAATTGAGTACTCGTCCAGGCAGTAAATTCGCTCCGCCACGTTTCAATTTTCTGGCGCTTGAGCCGGTGAGATAAAATTTTAACCCCTTTTGTTTATCAGCTAAGGCCTGCACTGTATTAAGAATACGGGGCAGGCGTTGAATCTCATCAATAAAAATGGATTTAGCCGATTGCAATTCGATCAGCTTGGCAAGTTCTTCTGGGTGAGATGAATGTGTCATAAATTCAACTTCATCAGCCAAATTGATAGATAGATCGGGAGTTAATCGCGATACCAATGTGGATTTGCCGACTTGGCGCGGACCAAGAAGTAAGATGCTTTTCTTAGTTTTAGCAATAGACTCGGAAATTAATCTGTTGATCATGTGCTCATAATTTCAAAAAAATGAGCACAATACAATCATTTTTTATCCATAAATGCTTTGACCATGTAACAGTATCTCTTTGGCGGAATTACTTCGAAGCAGGTGCTCGGCAGATAGCGCTTTCAACGTACCTATTTTAAACAATGGCGCGATAAGGTACGATAATTATTTTTGAGCTTAGTGGAACTACGACTTTGCCTCGGGTCAGAATTGCAACGACCGCTTTTGGATTGCGTCTCAAAAAACTTTCTGCCGAAGCTATCGCTGTAGTATCGGGCGTTTCTAGTGTGGTGGGAATTAAGCCGGTCATTTTTCCAGAGACATCTAATACAAGAGGTACTCTAGCGCCGCCTCGTGTTTCATAGCTCCGAATGGAGCTGTGAGGGTGAAGGTATTTTATTTGTGCTAAACACTGTGAAAAAACAAATCGCAAAAGATCGACCTCTGCATCAATCCTTGGAGTTAAAAATGAGGCCATACCTTGGTCTTCTAAAAAGAAAATTTCTTTTTTTCTGTCACCGATAGTTTCTATTCGCCGAATAAGAAATAAGGCCTCTAAGGCGGGAACTAATTTTCTCAAACTTGGTGCAGAAATGCGTGTAAAGCGACTGAGCTCAGAAATGGAAAGTGGTTTTCCTTGATTAAAGGCGAAATACTGCATTGTTTTAAAAAGTTTTTCGAAAGGCAGAGTGGTTTCAAGAACTAATTGGATATCTCTGCGGAGCAATGTATCTAAGTGTGCATTGAAACGTTCAGCCCTCACATGGGGGTCGCGAAAAAAGCAAATTCCGGGAAGCCCCCCTTTGAGTAGATAGTCGGCAACACTTTTTTCAGAAATGAGCTGAATCTTATTTTTGCAAATTTTTTGCATTTCACTTAATGAAAGTCTCAAAAAATTGACGACATCACCAAGTTTGTAATCATTAAGTTCAGCTATGCATAAGGGCAGTAGTTCATGGGTCACTATGCGCCCGGTGAGACTTTCGCGAATAATTTTTCTAGAAGTAAAGCGCACTGACCCTGTAAGTAAAAATCGGCCTGGTTTTTTTAAAACTCGGACAGCCTCTTTGAGTGCTGGAAAAAGTTCGGGTGCGAGTTGGCATTCGTCAATACCGAAAAGAGTGGTTCCGCGATCTAAAAATGCTTCTGGATTTGTGCGAGCAGCAGCTAATTGAACTGCTTGGTCTAGACTTACATAGCGTTCGCCAGAAACCAAACTCTCCGTGAGCGTGGTCTTGCCCGTCTGGCGTTGACCGACGATTCCCACAATGGGGCTATGCTTAATGCTTTTCAGAATTTGGGCCTGTAACAGACGTTGTCTTTGATGAGCCATAATGTGAGTTTATACCTATATGCCTTTTTTGAAAAGGGGTTTTCAATAATAACAGCGGCACCAGGTACCTTTTTTTGTTAGATTCTCTTGTTCTGTTTTATCAGCACGCTCTTGAAGCGATTGAATGGTGCGTGTTCTTGCACGTCGTAAGAAGGATTTTGGTGATTGCAACGAAACAGATGATACTCTTTCAACAGCCCCATTAGTTAAATTGCCTGAATCTAAATTATCTTGAGATCAAACTGCGGTTCGAATTAACAGGCCACTGTTCTTTATTTTCTTTATTTCGACTGAAGGGCTTTTTCGATTTTTTCAAGACGAGCTTTGATTGCAGCGTTCTCGTTTTTCATCTGAAAATTTTCTTGCTGCAAGGATTGGATTTGGCGGTCTTTAATGATGTTTTCTATCTTCATGGCTGCAACGTTGTCAGAAACGCCAACAATTTTATTATAAAGCTCTTTAACAGCTTGTGTGAGGAGTGCCACGAAGTTTGAGTAATTAACTTGTTTAAAACCTGAATCCTTATCGTTACGAACAAGTTCAGGAGCAACTTTTTCTACTTCTTGAGCGATAAAGCCCATAGATCTTTGATCTGAAGCACTACCGTTTTTCCAGCGGAACGTGACACCATCAAGAGACCTAACTTTATCAAGTCCATGCTCGATGGGTTGAATATCAGTCTTAAGTCGAACGTCTGATGCGCAACTCATACCGGCATCTGTAACAGAGCAAGTAGCCGCATCGTTTATGAACTTAGAGATGACTGTTCCAGCGCCTCCAGTTTGGTAAACATGCAGCTTGGCAGTTGGGTTTGTTGTGTTGACATTCTCGTTTCCATTGGAAAAGTCCTGGTACCACCCGTTATTGTTGTTGTTCTCTGAGGCGGACCAGTTTACCAGCGAATGATTATAACTCACCTCAATGAATTTTCAATGAAGTGAACCTCCTGCATGAACCCTCATAAAAAGATTCATGATTCGTCTTTGCTTAAAGAACTTCTTTAAGCCCATCCGCTCGAGATGAAAATCGCACACTAAGCAGCGCCTTGACCCCACATGGGTTTCATGCCCATAGCTCTTGGCGATGTTGCTAAGGCTCACGGGCTTTCAAAACTTGCCGATGTGAGCGGTATTAATCGCAGAACTCTTTATAAGATATTTGATAAGCAAGGTAATCCAAGTTTTGAAGTCGTAAGTCGCGTGCTCGGTAACTTGGGCCTTGAATTACAAGTCCGCCCGAAGAAGGGCAAACGCGCCAAAGCTTCTTAATTCAGAAAAGCTCGCTAATCGGAGCACAAGCCTGATTTGTATGATCGGGCTTGTCTGAACTCAACGAATTGTAGAGTTTCAGACTGCACTAGCAGATACCAAGCGTGGGTTTGCTAAGGCATCTGCGGCTATCAAAAAGAGTCTCTTACGTCAGATTTTTAAGTCCATCGTAGTCTCAGCTCCCGAGGCCAATGTTTTATCTTTTAATTTCCATAAATTGTAAAGTATCTATCCGGTATGGACCCTCGAGTTGTATTGAATGGTGACCTCGGCCCGAGTCGAACGGGCGACCTGCTTCTTAGGAGGAAGCTGCTCTATCCATCTGAGCTACGAGGTCTCGAATTGTATCAATGTCCTAGCAAGTGTTTTCCTTTTCCGTCAATTTCCCCGTCATCCGAGTTTTTAACAGAAAAAGAGTTCTGAATTCAATCACTTCCCGATGGACCCTCAGTTTAGGAAACTAGTGCTCTATCCAACTGAGCTACGCGGTCAGCGTGAGGTTTTGTTGTAATGCTTGATCGCTCGAGTTTCAAGCTTCTTTGTGGCTTTTCCAAAAGTCAAACAGTGCTCTTTCATGCGACAATGGCCGCAAATCTGTACATTAAATCGACTTGGACATTCTTGTGAAATTCCTAAATGACAAAGAGCAAAATCAAATCGTGTGGGGTTAAGTGCGTCTAATTGTTTTAATGCTTCAGTAATCTCAACGGCTGTTTGCCATGAGTTGTCTTTACGCTTAGTAAAACCTAGGTGTTTAGATATTCTTAAAACGTGAGTGTCTACGGGTATGATGAGATCAGCTAAGTTTACTGATTTCCAAAGGCTAAGATCCATGGGGCCTGTGCCGCAAACCCATCTTAAAAATAAAAGTAGTCGCTTACATGCACTCTTACCTGAGGGTTTTGGAAAAAAGAATAATGCGCCTCTTGATTTGGGTTTTATATATGGCGCACTTGGTTGACTTGTTAAGGCGTTAATAAAATTTTCAAGTCGAACAGCGATATCAAGGTTTTTGGAACTAACCTTAAAAAGATTTTCTAAACTTCCATGGTTTTTGAGTGCATGGCCTAGCCAGGTGAGAAGTAAACCTAAATCATCAGCAGTATTAAATCGATGTTTAAAGCTTTGTGGGATGAGTTTTTTCCATTGTTTACCGGTAGTAGTTTTTAATTTTTTAGATGGCTGCGGCCCTAAGAGTAGAAATATTTTTTCTAAACTATTTTGGATTTGCCTTACATTTCCATACGCAAAAACAGCTGCTATGAGGGCTGCTACTTCGCGATCATTAGAATCTGAAAACCTAAGTACTAGTGCGAGTGGGTCATTTTTAATTTCGCCTGAAAAATCAAAACTATTTTCAACCTCTAAGAGGCGATGGCGCAAAAGGTCAATTCTTGTCATATGGGCTAAGGTAATGTACTGTGGGCTGAAGTAAAAGTCTATTCTCAGAAGGACACTTATTTATGAAAAAATTCTTGGTTTATGGGTTTGCTACATTTATTTTGCTCGCTGCAACTATAGCCATAGTCGCTAATATAATGTTGCCACCAAAGATTAAGGAAATCATAGAAAAAGAGGGCTCCCTTGCTTTAGGTAGTCCACTCACAGTGGGGCAAGTTGCAATTGTGTTTTGGCCGCCACTTAAGCTTTCACTTTTAAATGTAAACACTATGTTAACTGAGCCTATAAATGCAAAAGTTACTATCCCACAAATTCTAATTCAAGCTGACCTAGCTGAGATTATTTCAGGTAAACTCGTTGCTCAAGTCACTGTGACTCAGCCGCAAATCAATATGCAGCTTCCTGAAAAACCTATTGCAGGCACAGCCCCTCAAACTAAAGAAGCAAAACAAACTGAATCAACAGATGTAAAAACTGAAAAATCAACTTCGCCTGTTGCTATAAGTATTAAACTTAAAGCTATTGATGGTCTCATAGATGTTGTTCAGGGAGCACAGTCTGTAAAACTAGAAAAAACAAATCTTGAATTTGAAGCGATTGAATTAGATAAGCCCTGGTCATTGCAACTTGATACCTTGCTTGATTTAAATTGGGCATCTGTAAAAACAAGTTTGCCTTTGAAAATAAAGTCGAATTTTACTTTTATCGAAGATATTTTTATAACAAAAAACGCAACACTCGATATCGGAGGGCTCGTATTATCTTTAAGTGGTAATACAAATCTTAAAACCGAAGATCATGTTTGGGACGCCTCTACTAACATCCCTGATATAAAATCGTTACCTGTGCCTCCAGCATTTTTACCAGCAGGTGAATGGAGTGGAGCGCTTGCAGCAAAAGTTCATGCTGAACATAAAAAAAGCCAAGATTGGTCAGCTCAAGGAAGTATTAAGGCTCAAAATCTTAAAGGTCATATTAATTATGATAAAGAAGATAAAACCATTAAAGGCCCTGTTGGTGCAAATGCTGATGTCGAGTTTGTTTTTAAGAAAACTTTAATACTCAATAAAATTATCGCAGATGCAGAGATGAAAGGTCTTTCATTACGCATCGGAAAACAGTTTTCAAAACCTGTTGGTGTGCCGTTTAACTTTAGCATCACTGCTTCCCAAACTGCAGATCTGATTAATATTCAAAATGCTCAAGCAAGATTAGCAGAATTAAAAGTTGCAGTTACAGGGAGTCTTGCTTCAACTGCAGGTAAACAGTCAAATCTTAATATCACTGTACCACGAACAACCTTGGTAGGATTTGAACAATTCATACCCATGCTTGCGGGTACCCCTTTACAGGGTTTTATCGAAGTCAAAGCATCTTTGAATGGTGATTTGCAAAAACCTGAAAATCTAAATTTAAATATCAACCCACTTTTGTTGCAGGGTGTAAGGGGCAAATTTCAGTGGATGTCTGCTGATAAAACCCAAACTCTTAGTGGCCCAATGAGCATTGACGCAAAAGCTGTCATCGTAACAAAAGGAAAAACTTTATCGGCTGCGAGTATAAACACTCAAGCTGATTTTTCAGCGTTAGATATTTCGATGGCCGATAAGTTTCAAAAAAAGGCGGGTAGCCCATTAAAACTCAATCTCTCAGCTCAACAAAAAAAGTCTCAAGTGATTATCTCTCCCTCACAGTTGACTACATCTGCTGGGGTTTTAAAAATTTCTGGAAGTTTCACAGAGCCCCAAGCACCAACATTTAATGTGAAGATGCAAATTCCAAAACTTGATCTTAATCAGATTTCAAAGCTTATTCCGTTTTTAGCCGTTTGGAAATTATCTGGGGCAGCCGATGCTGATATTAATCTTTGGGGAAAATATGATTTTGCACTTGGTATTCAAAAAAGCCCGTTAAATTTAAAAGGTAAAATTTCAGCTGATATGCCGCAATTTATTTATAAGACAGCTGTTAATTCTACTGGGTCTACTAAAAATACTTCTGCTGAAAATTCACCAGCAACAGAGAATAAAGGGAAAAGCGAAGTAAACAAATCTGCAGCAGAACCTCTACTTCCAAATTGGCCAATCATGAAGAATATGAATTTAGAAACTTCATTGAAACTTGGTCATGTTGAAGCCATGGGTTTATCAATTAATCGCGTGACTTGGTCAGGGCGACTCAATCAGGGTGTATTAACAGGTACAGCAAATATTGGTGAAATTTTTGATGGTTCAGCAAAAGCAGAAAAAATTGAAACCAATTTATTGGAGGCAACACCGACAACAAGCCTCTTAACCACTGTTACGAATATGAACATCTCTAAAGCACTTAGTTGGGCCACACCTGAATATAAAGAATTAGCTTCAGGTAAAGCTACGGGGAGCCTGAACATTAAAGCCGCACATCCTTCGCGCCCTGATTTTTTGGATGCAACTTGGGTGAAAGGTTCTTGGCGTGTGACTGAGGGGTATATGAGTACGCTTCAATTTGATAAATATATTAATCAAAAACTCGCTGGAATTCCGGGGTTAAGAGATAAAGCCAATTTAAACAGCGGTGGCTTAAAATCAAATATTGATACCACTTTTGAATTTTCTAAATCTCAGCTCAATATTACAACCTTTAATGCAATCACCCCTGAGCGAAATGAATTAAGAGCCTCGGGTTGGATTAGAGCCACAGATAAAATCATGGATCTTCGTGGTACAGCGTATGTGTCAACCCCCCCTGTAACTGGTGATATTTTAGCTGCTAATTCAGATGAGTCTGGAAGACTTGTATTGCCTGTACATTTCTCTGGTAATGTCGCAAGCCCTGAACTTCATTTGGCTGAGGAGACGGTAAAAACTCTTATCACACGTGCCGCAACTCATGCGGCTGGGAAATTTAAAAAACAAGCAGAGTCAACCATGCGTAATGAAGCACAAAAACACATTGATGAACAAAAAAAGAAACTTCAAGAAGAAGCTAAAAAGAGACTCGAAGGCCTTTTTTAAGACCTAAGTTTGGTTTAAAAGCGGCTATCTCTGCCGATAAGTATATGTCTATGAAAGCACCTACTTGGGATCTGATTTTCAAACAGTTAAAAAATGCTGAGAGCATTATGCTTATCTTAGCGTTGTCGTTTTTCTTTTTAGCTGGGCACAGTTATCTCACAAAAGAGTCATCTCCTGAAGTTCAAGAGCAAGTAGCTAAGGCTGGTGATAGTGTTGAACTCCTTCAGCATGGTCAGTTTGAAGCTACAAATTTTCAACCTCTTGATGTTAAGCAGATTGAAGAAATGACTCAAAAACTTAAATCGATTAAGAAAAAGCTCACCGAACGTAGTCGCAAAACTGCCCAATAATTAAACATCTAGAATGAAAATTTTGCTCAAATATAACTGTTGAAGTATGTCGTGAATTTCTCTATTTTGCCTCTATATATAACTATATTTAAAACCAGTTTATAATTAAAAAGCGTTAATCATTAATGCATTTGAAAGGTAGTACGAGATGTCTCCAGAAACATTATCAACAAGCAAAGAAGTTATGAAGTGTCTTCAAGAAATACTCCAAGCCGAGATGGCTGGAATCATGAGATACCTCCATTATTCATTTATGATCATGGGGCATAATCGCATTCCCATTCAAAAGTGGTTTCGCGATCAAGCAAGCGAGAGCATGATGCACGCTGTAGCAGTTGGTGAAAAAATCACATCCTTTGGAGGCCATCCTCCGTCTTTCTCTGCTGAAATGAAAGAAAGCAATGTTCATAGTATCAATGCAATGCTTGAAGAGAGTTTATCATTTGAACTCGAAGGTCTCGCGCTTTACAAAAAATTGGTAGCATTAGCGGGTGATGATATTGCATTAGAAGAAATGGCTCGTGAATTTGTTCGAAGCGAAACAGAGCATGTTGAAGAGGTTCAAAAGATGCTCCGTAGTAGCAAATAGGGTATACATTCTGACACTGGTGACATTTTGCGTGGCCCATGAATTTCAATAATTCATGGGTTTTTTATTTTTTAAAAGCCTAAGTGAGTGATTAGATTCCGATTCAATAGTCTAGTTTTACGAGCATTACCTGCCAGTATCGTGGCTTCTGTAGCATCTTTTGACCAAAGTATACAAAACTGGACTAGATATTAACCGAAATTCCAACTGGAATAGTCTTAGGTGTGAAGTGCCACTGGCCAGAGGCCTAGATGTGTCTTGAGTGGTGGCATGTTGCGTGCACAATGAAGAATTGGGCACGGGGGATTTTTTAGATTACGGGGGACGCACTACATATGAAGTTTGTATTTGTATCACTGATAATCTTAGGATTTGTTAGTCAAGCAAATGCTCAATCAACCACGACTATAAATTCAACAACAATACAAACACCGGCCGAACCAAAACCTAAAATATTTTCTGCAACTCTACTTTTAGATACTTCAACAACATTAGCTCCTGGTTCTGCTGGCTCCGGTTCAGGTGGTGAAGGTTATGCCCAGTCAGGTACGTATCAATTAATTCTAGGGGCTAAACTTCCTTGGGATCTCTCATTATCTGCGAAAGGTTCCTACAGCCAAGAATATACATATGTGAGAGCAGATGGTCGATCAGGTGATTTTGATGACACAATATTTTCACTATCAAAGAAAGTTTTAAAGCCCGCCAAAGATTTTACAATTTCAACGGGAGTCTCACTTATTTTACCAACAAATAATGAAACTCAAAAATCTACACTCAAAAGCGTTTTAGGTTTTTCTGTACCAATAGCTTATAAATGGAAAAAACTTGAAATTTCTACAGCTCCGAAATTCTCACAAAGTTTTCATGAAGCTGAAGTGCAAGCAAACGGTAGGTTAAATACAGCTTATTCATTTAGTATTCTCAATACGATTGCTTACAGTTTCACAGATAAACTTTCAGCAAGTATCGTCTATGCTCCATCGCGCGGATTTACATATCAAGGAACCACAAGAGATAAGTATTCATTGATTTACGAAGTGGGCTACGCCTGGACAGATAAGTTTTCAACAGCTGTAGGTTTAGCAAATGTAAACGCCTCATCACTGCATCGAACAGGTGTTGATTCAAATTATACACTCTACGATGCAACTCAGACTGTTGGCTATTTTGATTTGATTTTGACTTTATAGGTTAATTCCTAAAAGAGTTTTTAAACTCTGAGGAAGGGATAAAATGGATTTTATAAAAATAGGGGGAGCCACAATGAACAATACACGCAAAGCCATGGGTCTTATGCTAGCGCTAGTGTTCGTAGTAACCATGTCATCTTGTGCCAAAAACAAGAATGACATCGATACGACGAGCAATGCCGCAAAGGTTAAAAAAGTCGACTTAGCTGGCGAATACTCGTATGTGAGTACTCTCACAAAGGCTAATGAAGAATTAGCCTCCGACTGGTTGATACCGGGCTTACATAATGATTTTGGTTATGTCCGCTTTGAAATCACAGAGAGTAAACTCAGAGTCATTAGAATAAATGAGATCAATCGCCCGCGCGATCAATCGTCATTGGTGGCTGAGTTTCCGATTACAAGTCATTTTGATATTAAACGTGAGACAAATGACTTTAATGAAAACACAAATAAAATCATTGAAGATACAAGAAGACCTTGGAACGAGCGTGAATTTATGCGTGTTGACTGGGGTACGAATTTAGCCACATCAACAAGTTTGGCAAATATTTTTAATACAGAAATTAAGCAAGAAGCGGGTCAGGTTGTTACTGCTTTGAAAAAAGAATCAGATGCAACAGGTGAAATACTCTCATTTGATGTTGATGCTACAATTCAACAAACCGAATCTTTTGATAGAGGTGATGGTGAATTTGAATATGTTCCCGTAGGTTCTTTGCGTGCTCAGATGAAACATTCATTTCGAAAACTTGTGAAGAGTGATTACAAGGCATATGAAATGACCAATAAAGATTTTAATCGCTTTGGTTTTTTTAGATCATATGAGAACTACATTGACCCAGATGGTCGCGTAACTATCACGGGGCGTAAACTATTTGCTAATCGATTTAATGTTTGTGAAGCAGGCACAGGTCGTTCGTGTTCTCGTGGTGAGATCATGTACGTACTTAATAAAGATTTCCCGGCTGAGTATTTACCAGCTGCACGTGATGTTGTAAACGCTTGGAATAAATCTTTCCAAAAAGCACTTGATCGCAGCGATAGAATTGTTTGGCTCAATGAAGATATCAGGCCTGAGATTGGTGATAATCGATATAATATGATCGCAGCCCTTGATGAAAAAGTACCCACAGGTCTTTTGGGTGTGAGTCAAACTACAAATAATCCAAGCACAGGTGAAACACACTCTGCTCGTTCAACAATCTATCTAGGAGCTGTAAAACTTATTGCCGGAAACGCTGCTGATCAATTAGCAGTCGTTTTGACTGATGGTCACCCTGGTGATGGCAAAAGCCAAAGTTTAAAGAGCTTAGACTTAACAAAAGAAGTTAAGGGGATGAATGCAAAAGAAATTCCTAAACTTTTAAAAGCTCAAAGAAAAATTCTTAAAACAAATGGCTATAAACCAGATCTTTCAATCGTAAAGCCTAATATTAATACTGCGCGCATTTTAAAGGCGCGACTTAAAGATACAGAAGGAAACGCTGCTGCAAGTAGAGCAATGGTGTTTAGCAAGCCAGAAGTAGCTGCGAAATTAAATATTGATGATCCTGCATGGTATGAAGCTGGGTATGACGCTCGTGCATTAAAAGATGTTTCCGTGCAAGGTAAAGAAGGGCGTTTGAGAAAGTTTAAAGAACTTTCAAAATCAGCTCGTGGAATTCATACTTCTGAATTCGTTGAACCCGCAGTTGAACATTTTGTAAGAAAATTTGCGGCTCAACACCAAGGTCAACCCCTTGAGCAAATTCAGCAAAAACTAAAAGCTGAAGCTCGTCAGTTGATTTTTTACACCACCTTGATTCACGAAATGGGTCATAACTTTGGTCTTCGCCATAACTTTGGTGGATCAAGTGATAAGAAGCATTACACTGACAAATGGAATCAGCTTGAAAAAGAAAAAATTGCACTCGCTCAAGCTAATCCAAATGACCCTAGAATTGCTGAATTAGCTCTTGAGCAAGAGAGTTTTGATTTTGCATCTGTAATGGACTATGCCGGAGGCTTTCATGAAGCTCTTGGCGGTACAGGTCATTACGACGATGCTGCAATTCGTTTTGGTTACAACACAAGCATCAATCAAAGTGCCGATGAAGTTACTGGTGTTCAGCAGAATTATAAATTTTGTACTGATCATCAAGTATTTGAAGATCCGATGTGTGCTCGTTGGGACAAAGGTTCAAACGTAAATCAAGCTTCAGCGCGCGTGATCGCACAGTATGATCGTGATTATTCATGGAGACATAATCGTCGCAATCGTGCCAACTTTGGCAACCCCATGAGTCATCTCTGGAGAACCATCCAGCGTACAATGTTGCCACTACGACTCGTCACAGATGAATTTATCTATCAATTCATCGTGTCACCTACTGTACCTGCAAATGCCAATCAGTGTGATATCAAGTTTTTAAGAGATTCTATTGATAAAGGTGAGATGGGAAATATCTGTGATAATGCTGTAGTTGAAAAATACATGGCAGCATTCGGAACAGATTTTTCTGACTGGGCTGATTTTGTACTGCTTCTTTTAAATCCTAAAACAGGTGATTTTTTAAAACCTCCAGCTTCTTATTTGCCAAACGGATTTGCAGATCTCATGTTGTCTAATAACATGGTTGGCAACTATTTTGTAAATGTTGTTGGTATGAACGATAGCGGCTTGTATTTGCCAATTGGTCAACAAGGTGGTGTAACTGTATTTGATAAGTTACCCTTGATCTATGAGAACAATGAACAAAACCTCATGTTCTTTTACATGGCCCAAGGTCTAAATCAAAATCAGGCTCAACAGCTTGTGAATGAAAATAAAAATAAACTTGTTGATCTTAAAAAAGGTGGCCCCAATGCAAAAGACCTTGTGTCAACAGGTACGTATGATGGCAGCTACTTTAGAGTAGAAACCCTTGGTTACGAATTTGATAAACTTGCTGCGATTCTCATCATGGGTGCTAGAGGAATGCCAGTTGATAAGTATCAGCGTATAAGTTTAAACGGAAATATGTACTTCGCACCTCAAACCAAAACGTTAACACTAGCTTCGTATAATGCTCTTATCACTGAACCTAAGTATGCAATGGTTCAATCAGTAGTAAACGTTGGTGGTGAGTCAGTAGACGCAGCCTTACCCGCATCTTGGAACTTAACCACCAAGGTTTACGGGGCATTTTATTCAGTGATGGATTTAGTCTCTGACCAGAACCATGAATACGCAGATAAAATGCGCGTATGTGTTGAGGGCGGTTCACAAACTTGTGTTAATGAACTTAACTTGCCTGAAGTAAAATTCAGTGGAGCAAATGGTCAAAAGACTTTTAAAGCACTTCAAGTTCGAAGCAATGATGGTATCTCGTATAACTTAATCGAAAAGGGCGATTTAATTTCAAAAGCCCGCGATCAAGCCGTAAAAGATGTCACAAACCATGATCAGTTAGTCACAGAAATGCCTGCACTTCTTAACGGAAGTGCTGCTGGTCAGGGTGTTGCAGATCGCCAAAAAGCATTTATGGCACTTGTGAAGCAGCAATCTCCTACTTTGGTTAAGAAGATCGATCCATACTATGGCAGTGGATTCACCACATTTAAATGGTGGCAGCTAGTCATGGATGAAGCCCAAGCCCTTAATGAGACGGGCAGTCATCCGGGTATGAACGTTCGAATTCAGGAGCTCTTGCCTGATGTGTTCAGCGAAGCTGATCAAGTAATCACAAACCATCTTGCAAGCAACCCCACTTTAGCAAAATCGCTTATCGAAGCTTCTGCTAAGGTGAAAAAAGATATGGTTGCTGTGAATACTCTTACTGTAAGGATCATTGCTCCAAAATTGATGATCGATAAGTACAGTGAACAGCTTCAACCTCTAGAAGATGACGCGATTTTTATCGATTTCATCTATAGAATTTTAGGCATACAATAATCTAAGTTTATAAATAATAAGCAGTGATAGCGGGCCAGGAAGGCCCGCTTTTTTTTATGTGAGTGTATATGTTTTGGGTTTTAATTGTTCTAGCGCCTGATGTTGATCGGTCACAGGAAGCTGACAGGTTTGATTTTGGCAAATGTAGAAGGTGGGCTCATTATTAATTTGAGTTTTATTTAATGCCAATTGAACCTTTGAATTAGAATCAGCAATGACTTTATTGGGATGAAAGTTTTTTCGAATAGAATTTAAAAAACATTTAAATGAGGGGTTTGTTGAATCTCCGATAAGTGCGATTTCAAATGAACCATCTGTGAGTCGGTCAATAGCATGCAATAATGCAGTTACAGCCTGGGGATGTTCTTTTAATAAAAACCCTGCGGCATGAATGATTTGTTCAGCTCTCTTTTTATATTCAAAATTTTGGTTCAAATCTCCAAGGCGTAAAAGGTTTAGCGCTGATATAGAATTAGCCGATGGAGTCACACCGTCTTCAAAAGTTTTACTGCGTGTGATCAAATAAGGGTCCGACCCATCATTATCAAAATACCCATTAGCGTTTTTATCCCAAAAAAGTTCATCTTGAGTTTTTTGAAGTCTCATTGCGTGATCAAACCAAACTTTGTCAAAGTCACATTCATAGAGATCTAAAAGGGCTTGAATCAATAACGCATAATCATCACTTAATGCATACTGACGACTCTCTCCTTGACGATAAGAGCGCTTAAGTTTGCCCTGTTTATCAGACATATTATTAATTAAAAACAGTGCTGCTTTTTTTGCTGCGTCTAAATACTTTGCATCGTCGAGCACCTGAAAATATTTTGCCAAAGCAGAAATCATAAGACCATTCCAGCTAACTAATATTTTGTCATCAAGATGAGGACGTATTCGTTTTGTTCGCACTTCAAGCATTTTTGCTAAAGCTGAATTTAAAATTTCATCTTTTTGAGAGGGGAGTGGGCTTTGGGGATCAAGAAATAGAACATTCCCTTCAAGTGCCGGTTTTTCAAAACGCTGCTCAGTTACTTCATCGCCGGTTTTATGGGCGTGGAAATTTCCTTTTTCAGTGATATGAAATGTCTTTTCGATTAACTCAAATTCACTTGAACTTAAAATATTTTTCAGTTCATCAATTGACCAGACATAAAACTTACCTTCAATGTGTTCACTATCTGCATCTTCGGCTGAATAAAATCCACCAGTGCTGTCTGTCATATCACGTAGTACATAATCACAAATTTCACGTGCAGTTCTTGCAAACTCTTCATTTTTTGTAACTTGATAGGCTTCAAGATAAGTACTCGCAATTAATGCATTGTCGTAAAGCATTTTTTCAAAATGGGGGATGAGCCATTGATCATCGGTGGCGTAACGAGCGAATCCTCCTCCTATTTGATCAAAAATTCCTCCACGGCGCATTTGCTTAAGCGTTGTCTCAACCATGTTGAGGGCTTCAGGGTTTTGTGTGCGTCTGTGAATTCTTAATAAAGTCATAAGGCTATAAGTTGGTGGAAACTTTGGTGAGCCAATATTTCCTCCATACACAGAATCAAATCGGCTTTGATATTTTTTTAAAAAATCATGGAGATATTTTTCAGAGACATTGTGATTATCGATTAAGGGAAGAGAAGAGTTTTGTTTAATAAACTCTGCTAAACGATTTCCATCAGAAATAAGTGAGTCTGATTGTTCTTTCCACATAGTAGAAACTTTTGAGAGTAATTGAGTAAAGCTAGCATGGGCGACAAAAGTACCAGCCCAAAAGGGTTTTCCTTCAGGTGTTAGAAGTACACTGAGCGGCCAGCCGCCATGACCTGTCATGGCTTGTGCTGCTGACATGTAGATAGAATCGACGTCTGGGCGTTCTTCACGATCAACTTTGATTGCTACGAAGTTTGCATTTAAAATTTCAGCCACATCTGTTTTTTCAAAAGAATCTTTTTCCATGACGTGACACCAATGACATGTCGAGTATCCAATCGAGAGAAATATCGGCAGGTTTTGAGTCTTAGCAATTTCAAAAGCTTCTTTATCCCAAGGGAGCCACCACACGGGATTATCTTTGTGCTGTAATAAATACGGACTTTTCTCTTGGTGAAGTTTATTGTGCCGTGTGGTTTTCATAAAAAATCCTATCAAAAAATGGTCTTTGGGCTAGTTACAAAAAAATATTTATTCCTGTGTGATACACCAAATTATGAATCTATGCTTGGCTTAAATTTCTGAGCTCAATTATGCACTTAGAGAAATTATTTTATGGACGAATGCAGCGCGACATAGAGACAATTTAAGAGTGCCAGCCATAGCGAATACACTAAAAACATATTTTGGACACAACGCTTTGGCGATAGAAATTATTATTGCCATCATGTTGGGCATTATTCTGGTTTGGTTTTTCAGTAATCTAGGTAAAGAATCAAAAGACGATAGTTCACAAAATCTTAAAGACATTGAAACTGCACTTAAAAGAGTTTTGCAATCAACACCCACATCAATGCCCTCAGTAAGCCAAGCAACAAATCTCATTAAAGATGATGACGATGATATTGCTATGCCAAACGTAAAACCAATGGCCGTAGTTTCTACACCAGCCCCATCGATTGTCACTGTGGTATCACCGGCTAATACTGAAGAACTTGCAAAACTCAAAGCTGAGATGGAATTAAAAGCCAAAAAACTTTCTGATCTTGAAGCATCACTTAAACTTGCAAATGATGAATTGACGAAAGCAAAAGCTGCACAAGCAGCGCAAGCAGAAGCTCCTGCAGGAGCAGCACCTGGTGCTGGTGTCGATATGGAAGCGCTAAATAAAAAACTTTCAGATCTCGAAGCTAGGCTTGGTGAATATGAAATTATCGAAGACGATATTGCGAATTTAAGTTTGTACAAAGAAGAAAATGTTCGATTGAAAAGTGAATTAGAAAAAGTTAAACAAGGTGGTGGTGCCCCACAAGGTCCGCCCCATATTGTTCCAGCTCCAACAACAGTAAATATGGAAACGCCGGGGCCCGATGCGCCAGCAAAAAAAGTGGTTGCCGCCGCAGCCGCAGCTGTTGTTGCATCAGTTGCTCCTACTCCAGCGCCGGAGCCAGCGGCTTCGCCAGTTCCTGCACAAGCTCAGGTTGATGCCGATAAATTATTAGAAGAATTTAACACCATGACAGCAGCGGCTGAAAAAGCGCCAGCACCAGCTGACGGTAAAGACACGGGCGAAAAGCTTATCGCAGAATTTGAGAATTTCATGAAAGGATCAGGCGGATGAAAAACTTAACTTCTGTATTTTTGTTCCTATTTACAATTCAAGTTCATGGAAGTATCCCAAAAAATAAACCAAGTATTGAGCAAATTTTATCTCAAACAAACACTCACAAATTTTCAACACTTAAAAAAATGGGCCCTGAAGTTTATAAAGAACTTCGAAAACTCACTTTTGATGAGAGTCGAACCTTAGGTATTCGCTGGCAAGCATTTATGGCAATGGTAAGACTTGGCGAAAAAGAAGCTATTCCTGAAGTCAAAGAAGCTCTAAATAGCAGTGATTGGTTTTTACGAGATGCAGCGATTCGAGTATTACCCGCACTTGATAAAGAAGTAGCATACAAAGCAGCTATTAAAGGTCTTGATGATTCAGCATTAGTAGTTCGCACAACTGCTGTTGATACATTGGGCCGTTTGGGTAAAAAAGAGTGTGCTGATAAATTGTGGACTGCACTTTATTCAAAAGATAATTATATTCGAAATCAAAGTTTATGGATTCGAAAACATATTGTTTCTGCCCTTGCTGATTTAGCTCTGCCTGGTAGTGAAGCAAAATTTATTAAAGTACTTGATGACAGTGATTCAACTCTTTTTGCACCCGCCATTGCAGGCCTTGAGCGTCTGACAGGTAAAAAATTAGGAGAAACGCAAATTCCTCCAGTGTATCGTCGTTATTATTGGAAGAAATGGTATAAAGAAACTGTAAGTGTTTCTAAGGCCCAGGCGTCTTAGTTTTTAGCAGCGTTTCTAGTCAAAATTCGATCAATTTCTAGGTATCTACCGATACGATAAAGAATGGATATTTCTTCTAGCCCATTAGACGAAACAGCTTGGAAGCCAGAGAAAAAATCAGGTTGAATCTCAGCGCTTTTTAATACGATTACTTCAACTGCAGCTTTACCTTCAACACGGCCCCTCACAACCCTCACTGTAATCTTATAGCGGTATCCTGGCTTGGGTCGGGTATCATTGGGGTCAGTAAATACTTTATCACCCCTGACATAATCAGTTTCTAAAACGCCAAGATCAATATTATTAATTTTCACTGGATATTTTCTTAACGCCAATTGCATCGAGCGCCAGACTTGTTCATAAGCATCGCCATAGATTCTGGATTCAGGCTCTTTAATTGGAGGATCATTTTTAGGATTCGTCACGCAACCAGTGATGACAATCAAAATTAAAAACGAAGAAATTAGTTTAGAAATCGACTGCATTGCGTGCCGCGTGTGTCATAGATTCAAAAAGATCGTATCCTATATTAACAGACATGAGTTGATTATTATCAAATTGTAAGACGGGGTCTAGTCCTAACCAAATATATTCCCAACGTTTAAAGTTTGTGGGCGGTTGAGTTTGAGCAATTTGATCATAAATAGAGCGAGTATCGATTGATAAGAGTTCAGCAGAAAGTGTTGGCAATTGGATTTTTTCTAATGTGCTGTTTCCAAACACAATCCATTGCGGGCGAACTGATTCATTTATGATGGTCCCTGTTTGTGTGACGGTAACATCAGACAAAATGGCATGCACTGCAGATGAAGTAGGTGAAATTCCCTGTCTTTCAGGTCGGGTACTTTCAACCACACCGCCGGCCTCACTGATTTTTAATTGGGGTACAGAAAAATATGATTTCAAAGTTAAATTTATGGTTGTTGAAGAATGTGGAATATTTCTAGCTAAGATCGAAGACATTCCCTTATGAAAAATCATGGCTTCGTTTTCAAGGTGATAATTCATCGCTAAGGCCATGGCATTTACAGGACGCGAATCACCTTTAATACAGCTTAAGTTTTGTGCACCGGCTGCGATATTTTTAATATCTGTGGGCTGATAGGGTTTTCCGACAAGTTCTGGTGCGCGTGTTAACGCAAGCCCTGCAACTTTTGGTAGTGGCGCATTTTTAGTCTCAAGTTTTAAGCACGGGCCAAGTTTTGCTTCATTAACATTCATGTGAAGCCCCGAAACAGGACCACTCATTGTTTTATCTTTAATGAGTCCAAATTTTTGCATGGTCATTTGATTAATAATATCAAAGAGCGTTTTCCCATCGACAAGGTCTCCAGCCACATCATCAAAAGGAAATTGCCCAGCCACTGCTTGAAAGCTGTACGTAGCCGGAACAGACATGGGAAGGCGAAAGATCGGCTTATTAAGTGTTATGGGTATGATTCCGTAACTATGTCTTTGTTTTGGAAATATTAAGTTACTAGGAACAAAAACGTCTTTCCCTAAGACAGAAAATTTATCAACTTGAGTGCTGATGAGATCTGACATTTGAAAGGCAAATAATTTATCTGCGTTTAAGAACGGTAAAAAAAGTCCAAAGGTGGCGATATCTGAAAAGTTAACGATCAAGGCATCCCAGCCAACAAAATCACCTGATAATTCGGCCTGTTTTTGAAGGCTTGGGGGTGGTAGTTGAAGTTTAAATTCAATTCCTGATTGATTGAAATAAGTGATTTTTGGGTATCCTGTTTTTACAATGGTTATAGGTGTGTCGGTGATTTCACCATTTATGCTTGAGGCATTAAAACTCGCAATACCTTGGCTGTTTGTGATGGCCGTATTTTGAGCAAACGGGGAGTTGGGAGCTTTACCCACCTGAACGACAGCACCGGTAACGGCTTGGCCCTTTTGGTCTATGACTTTGACCAATAAAGCTGGGCTAGAAGCCATGGCAAGATTGAATGAAATGAGAACACTTAGAAAAACCCCAAGATTGCTTTTCATATAACCCCCTAGTGATAATTAATATGAAAGCTATATGGGCTGTAAGTTGTCAATCCTAATAGAGTTTTTTGCCGCAACGGGTCGGGTTCTCCGTTGACAAATTGGAGATGAGTGCGTTAACTTCTGCGTTCTTTTTGATGGCGGAGTAGCTCAGTTGGTTAGAGCATACGGTTCATATCCGTAGTGTCGGGGGTTCAACTCCCTCCTCCGCTACCAATCTTTGAAAAAATCTTGTCAATGAATCTTAAAGTCTTGAAAATAGAACGATGAAAAAGTTTTTCACCGAAAATAAAATCTTAATCTGTGCTGTGCTTTTAGGTCTCACATTTTTTGCATTTGTTGATGATCGCTATCGTAGCTTTGATGATTCAAATCAATATTTTGTTGAAGCTCGTGAATTTGCGCAAAATCGAAAGCCGCCAGTAAAAGCAATCGCTCAAGATTTGAATTGGTTGGGGATGGACGGGCCGTCTCATACGCCGCCGTTAACAGCTTATAGCTGGTCATGGCTTAATAACAAAAGCGATCACAGGCAAACTCTTTGGAATGTAAAATTTTTTCAAGCGTGTCTTTTGTTTTTTAGTTTTCTAGGGTTCATGTGGTGTTTAGGTAATCGAAAATTTAGCTTTGATGCTTTTATTATTAGTTGTCTTGTCTTTCTAAATGAATTCACTCGAAGTCTTGTTTTTGCACCGATTTCAGAAGCAGCATCCATAACATTTCTTATTGTGAGTTACATGTGGCCACAGTTATCAGGTATAACTTCTGTTTTTCAAATTGCAACGCGCCATCCAGTTGCAATTCTTCATGGCGCAGTTTTATGGCGGAATAAAAAAAATATTTCAGTCATTATCCCAGGTGTGATTACAGCGATTATATTCATCGCGTATTTTCAAACCCTATTGGTTCCAAGTAAACTTACAAATATGGCCCCATCTTTGGCAAAAGTCGTGAATACATACTCGGGGCTAATAAAGGAATGGGCTTATTTGTATTTTAATCATCTTTTGCCCGATGAAACACTCTGGTTTCAAGTGCTCTGGGGGGCGTTAGTAACGACTGCATTTATATTACTCCTTCATCGCAAACGAAAAGCCTGGCTTGTTTGGTCACTAGTTGCCTTTTATTGTTTGATAATCCTCATCCCATTTTCTGCAGGCATGAGGTATTTTTTTCCGATTTTTATATTTTTAATTTTAGAATTTAAACCATCACTTCCTAAATGGAAATGGTCACGATTAGTTTTTGTCGTAATGGCAATGCATTTGATTATTCAACAGGTAGGTGCGATTTCAGAATTTAAACGTTATCCAGTTCCTGAAACCGATACCCCTGGATTAGCAGAAACTAAAAAATGGCTCAAAGATAATCAATTTGCGAAAAGCCGTATCATGATGATCGGAAGACGATTTTGCGTACATTACTTTGAGACTGAATGTTTTGGGCTAGTTATCAAAAACGATATTTTTGAGGCTTTAAATACAGAGAAAATAGATTTTGTACTCATCACAGGCCTTGCGTGGCACGGTCAAGAAAGAGAATTTGAAACATTACTAAAAGATCAATTGGCAAAATCAAATTTTAATTTTGATAAACATTTACACAATATACAAGGCGTGCAGCTCTTCGATGTTAGAGAAATAAAAAATAAGGCGAGACCTGAGATCTCTCCTTAAAAGTATTTTATTAAAAAATTATCTAAAAATTTGAAAATAGGAATCTAATCTTGTTCGGATTCTTTTAAGATCATTTGGCAATTTTGCTGGATTATTTGATGCAAGGGCCTCTTGATAACGCTTCACTGCCTTAAGTGAAGTTTCAATATTGCACTTTACACAAATCTTATCCTCTAAACCTTTAGCGTCGACATCACTTTTATCTTTGTCATACCAATTGAGATAATCTTCAAGTCTGTATTGAAGATAAGCTAAACTCTCTGTTGTATTTTTACGTACAAGAGTTGGGTTTTTGCCAGAAGATCCCGTAATCGCGCCAATGGTTGATACCAACCCATAGTGATCTGATAAATTAATTGTTGAACCATCTTGTTTTTTAATGCGTTGATCAAAGTCACGCTGAGCGTTGGTTATCAATAGTCTAGGTGAGACATAGATGTAATCTAATTGACCGTTGAAAGCTTTATCTCGATAAGAATTATCGCCACATGAGGTGCAAAATGTGTGATCTTGTTCTTCAAATTTGATTCCATCTAAAGATGATAATTTGTTCCAAAAATCATATTCGATATGAAAATAGCGCTGGTTAAAATCTCCAGCTAAAATAAATGCATCTGAATCAGTCTGTTCAACAATATGTGCAAAGACCTCAAAAAGCTGCATAAGTCTTTCTGGTGTGTAGCGATCCTCAGAAGTGTTTTGATTTTCTGATCCATGTCTTGCAACTAAATGTGTGTTAAACATGGAAACAGGTAAACCCTTGAGTGTGACACGACTCATTCCAATGCCTTTACCAGCCCAAGCTTCACCTTCAGTAATGCGAGAAACGCGTCCGCCTAATGTGAACACTCGAAATGATTGTCGTTCAAACGCAACCGTAGATAACATCTGGATTCCAGAACCGACTGTTAATTGAACAGGGTAATAATGATTATACTTTAGATTTGAATTTGAAAAGATGTCCTTGCGACCTTCTTCAGTCCAAGCCTCTTGCATAAATGCAAAATCAGGTTGTTGTTCTTTGAGTAAGCGCCCGATGGCGGGCATTCGCTCTTTTTTGTCTGGGCTAACAACTTTAAGCCCAAAGACATTGAGTGATGAAACTTTTGTTTCCCACCCGCTGACATTTAGAGTTCGCGTGTATTCAGGAATACCTTCGTTACTGACTTGTGCTTGTGTAGCTTTTTCTTCACAGGCGGTTAAAAATACAAGAATTCCTATAATGCCTAGGGTTCCTCTCCATGAAGAACTGCTGCGGAGTAAGTACATATTGGTCCCCTTTACTTCTACTAATCCATTCTAATACTCGGTACAAATGGCGGGGCGAGACACAGGGCGATGGTCTAGCAATGGTCTAGTTTTAATGGGATTCTGAAGAAAGAAATGCGAATACAGATGGAGTGTTACTGATTAGTCATAGAGTCGATGGGATTGTTGCTAAATTGGTTAGGGATATATTCTATTACCTGAGATAATCCCCTGGCGTGCATTATAAAAATGAGTTTTTAAAATGACTTCTTGATAACCACTAAAACCATAAGCGTATCCACGATTATATTTAAAATTATCGTCGTAGTAAAATTTTAAAAAAGTGAGCGGCGCTAAAACTTGATGAGCTAAAATTCCCTGTGTGTCTCTCCATCCAAATTCAAGTGCTGGAGTTTTAAAAAAATAATCAATATTATTTGTTACACTTGTATAAGCAGCAAACATCCAACCTGAAGTCATGCCCAGATATTTTGAAAACTGACTCAAGTAATGTCTAGCGGTAGGTAATTCATTTGGGCCAGGAATAATGCTGCAAGAGCCAAAAACGACTAGCGCATCGGGCATGAATTTTAATTTTGCCTTTGTTGAAAACTCATCCCAAAAAATAAATTCATCATTTTGAGTGCTGGTCCCGCGATAAAGTGAGAGTACCGGTTGAGAGCCAATGCCACCATTACTGCCATGGATTGCGAGTATAAAAAGCGATTGGATATATTCATCGTCATTTAGGCGCAGTGCTTGCCAAAATTCGTCTGCGGTATTAACTCGCCGATAGTAAACAGGACCCTGAACGGTTTTTTTAATGCGGTCAATTTGAACGCCCACCGAAGATTCGGATTCAAGAGCAGGATCAGGCCCAACGATTACGAGATTTATTCTTTTTTGTTTAGGAACATGGGCATGGCTATTAGAATGATTGGAGATTGAATTTCTAATTTTAGTAACATAAGGATCGCTTGTTTTGAAATTTAATGAAATTTGAGCATGCACTGAAGATAGACCCATAAATATGGGTATTAATAGTCCAAGACTCCCCAACCACGTGCTTCGCATGGTCCCCCTAAATTAACTCCGCATCACGCTGATGCGTTCCCTTGCCAAGGAGTTAACTTAAAGGATGAGGCCTTGTATACTTATAAAAACTTACAGCTTCTGTTGTAAAAAGGGGAGTTCAGTCTTGATGCGATCCTGGGGATCGTAATGACTCGCGAGCTTTTTAACTTTGTTTGAATCATCGACGAAAACCAGATTCGGCTTAAACAAAGAGCATTGCTCATTTTCAAACTCGGCATAGGCCGCAATGATCACTTTATCACCGGGGTGAACTAGTCGTGCAGCAGCCCCATTCAGGCAAATTTCTTGAGCTTTGCCATAGATCACGTATGTAGAGAATCTTTGGCCATTGTTGCAATTATAGATATCTACTTTTTCAAATTCAATGAGATCAGCCGCCTTGCAAAGCGCCGGATCAATAGAGATTGAACCCTCATAATTAAGATCTGCCTCAGTAACGGTAGCTCTATGAATTTTAGATTTGAGCAGTGTTCGTTTCATATTTTTTCCTCTTTGTTGTGGGACTGCTTGGTTTATCAACGTTCATTGCAAGGGCTTTATGTAATCCTAAAAGTACTAGCTCTGGTATGAGAGCATCAAAGACTTTTTCATTTTCAAAAAGTCTAGAAAACCCACCCGTGCCGATGACGACTGTTGGTTTATTTTCAAAATATTTCTTTTTAATTTCACGGCTGAGTTCTTTGAGTACAGCGAGATTACCAAAATAAAGACCTGATTGAATACTCTCAACAGTTGATCTCCCCACAAGCTCTTTCGGAGCTAGAATTTCAACCGAAGGTAAGCGCGCGGTTTTTGTTTCAAGTGCTTCCATGGAAAGTCGAAGTCCGGGGAGAATCATTCCTCCTAAATACTCTTTCTCAGAAGTAACGACATCAAAAGTTGTAGCTGTGCCAAAATCAACGATAATGAGATTTTTCCCAGGAAATAAATGTGTTCCTGCAATTGAATTTGCAATACGATCGGCACCGACTTCTAATGGGTTTCTGTATTTTATTTTTAATCCTGTTTTGGTACCTGCTTGAAGTAAAAAGGGCTGCATTTTAAAGTATTTCTGACATGCCCCTTTTAATGAATGCACAACGTCTGGCACTACAGAGCATACTGCAATTTGTTGAATGTTTTTTGGATCAATTTTGTTTTCACGTAAAACCTGAACTAAAAAAAGTCCAAATTCATCAGATGAATTTGAAAGACGTGAGTTTTTTCTAAATTGAAGGATGATTTTTTGATTCTCATCAAAAACACCCCCATAAATTTGGCTGTTACCGACGTCGAGACCTAAAATCATATATTCTCCTTAAGTACTTCATTAAGTGCTTGGGCAAGTTCAAGTTTTGTTGTTCCTGATTTTAAAACTGCATCTTGTTTGTAAATCTCAAACCGATGCATTCCATTTTTTTTGATTTCAACAAAATCATTGTGAACAACAAAATCAATTTCCGAATTTCGAGTTAACTTTTCAATCGCTGTTTTTTGTTCTTGTAAATCTTCCGTTGCAGTTAATTTAAATGCAATCACTGTAAGTGCAGATGCTGAGTAGGACTTTAACTTTTCAACAATTTTAAAATTAGGCTTTAAAGTCACTTGAAGTTTTTGATCAGAATGGAGCTTACCACCAGCTTTACTGGGGGCTTGATCAACAGATGTCGTAATATTTTCCACTGAGTAGTCACTCACTGCAGCTAAGTGAATAACGACATCATATTTATAAGTGCTTAACTTGGTTTTAATTTTTTCATTGAGATCATCAAAACTTTCAAAATAAGTAACATCTCGTACAATGCGGGGGAGTTGAGCGCCGTGACCAGCAAGTTGGGTGACTTCATGTCCACTTTCGGCCATGAAGTCTGCAAGTAGTGCCCCTGTTACACCAGTGCTGAAGTTTGTTATAAATCTTAAGCTGTCAAGGGGCTCACGTGTGGCGCCTGAAGTGATTAGAATTTTCATGTCGGTACCTCAGGCAAGCTTACATTTTGAATGATATGTTTTGACTTAAAAAATTTAAGAATTTCTATAAATATCGCGTCAGGTTCTAAAAGTCGTCCATGGCCAATATCTCCACAGGCTTGATGACCTTCGCCAGTAGGTAAGACGTGAATATTCCAGCTTTGAAGTTTTTCTAACGAAGCCTTTGTAGTTGGGTGCTGATACATTTCTTTATTCATTGCAGGTGCAATCAGATAAGGTTTTTTAAGGTCATAAGCTAAAAATAAAGTACCAATACAATTATTCGCAATACCAGAGGCTAAACTATTAATCGTATTTGCAGTTGCAGGGCAAACAATCGCAAGATCAGCCCATTTGGCAAAATGAATATGATTCATCATCTGCCCTTCTTGAAATGTGTCAGAGAAAACTGATTTCCCACTGAGACCTTCAAGAGTTGCAGACCCAATAAATTTTAAAGCTTCAGAGGTTGCAACGGTTTGAACTTCAAAGCCCTCTTGCACAAGCTTTGAAATTAAATAACATGCTTTGTAACAAGCAATGGAGCCAGAAAGTTGAAATAGAATTTTGCCTTTCATGGTTGTACCTCGACATTATCTATAAGGCGAACAGATCCTAATCGTACTGCTCCAAAACGCCGGTTTAAACGATCTTCAATATAATCGATTTCAAAACCCTCATTTTGAAGTGCAAGTTGAATTTCTTTTACCGTTTTTTGTGAAGAGAGTTCTTTGTAAAAGAGAGGAGCTTTTTTTCGATCATCATATGCTAATAATTGATTTCTTGAACTCATGGCGAGTCCATCATTTTCTCGCATTGTTGGGCAACCAATAATTTCTGTACTTAGAAAAAACGCCTCAGCCATTTTTTTAATAAGTAGTAATTGTTGATAATCTTTCTCGCCAAAATAGGCATGCTCTGCTTGTGCCACTTGCAATAGTTTTAATACTACTGTGAGCATTCCCTGAAAGTGCCCAGGTCTGTGTGTTCCACATAGATAGGGGCTTAGTTCTTTTTCAGTGACGGCATAATTATAGCCGTCTGGGTAAAGTTCTTCAAATGACGGCAATAAAAGATAATCAGCTCCTGCTGATTTTAATTTTTCTATATCTTCAGACATCGGGCGTGGGTAATTTTTTAAATCTTTAGGATCATTAAATTGAGTGGGGTTTACAAAAATACTGACTAAAGTGAGATTATTTTCACCTCTGGATTTTTCTACTAAAGATAAGTGTCCCCCATGAAGTGCTCCCATAGTTGGAACAAATCCTAAAGATTTATTTTTTAAATCTAATTTGCGAAGATTTTGCCACGCTTTAATGTGTTCAATGATTTCCATTACGCATAACTCTCAAGTTCAGTAGGAAATTTTAAATTCTTCACTTCAGTATCGAAGTTATTTAAAGCGTTAGATAAAAGTTCATTTCCTTTGAGGTACTGTTTTAAAAATTTTGGTTTAAATGTATTATTCATGCCCAAAAGATCTTGCAAAACTAAAACTTGCCCATCGACGTTAATTCCAGCGCCAATACCAATGGTGGGTATTGAAAGTGTTTTTGTAATGTGAGTTGCAACTTGAGTAGGGATACATTCCAAAACCACAGAAAAACAACCAAGTTCTTCTAATTTAGAGGCCTGCCGAATAATATCTTGAGCCGCACTGTCATCTTTACCTTGAACTTTGAATCCACCAAATTTGTGAATTGATTGTGGCGTAAGACCTAGATGCCCCATCACAGGTACTCCTGAATCTACTATTTGACGTACGACGTCTTCATGGCCATCAACACCTTCAAGTTTTACAGCATGTGCTCCAGCTTGCATGAGCTTTTCAACACACTCCATTGCAGCGCCCACACCTTTTCGAAATGTCAAAAAGGGCATATCAGCAACGATAAATTTTTTCACAGCCCCTCGGCTCACTGCCGCTGTGTGAAGTGTCATCATTTCGGTGGTTGCTTGAAGCGTTGAGGGGTGGCCATGTACCACCATGGCAAGACTATCGCCCACTAAGATACAATCTATATTTGTTTGAGCAATAATTTGTGCAGACCAATGATCGTAGCATGTGACCATTGATATTTTTTTATTCTCAGTCTTCATTTTTTTAAAATCAAGAATCGTCATATTTTTACCTCATCAGGTCTGTGCGCAAGATCTGGTAAATAAACTTTTACAAATGATAAGTAAATTTCTTGCAAAGGATTGTCATCAAGGGCTGCGATATTTTTTAAAATGGTGGAATAATCTTTTCGACTTATTGGCCCGGTGAGAGCTTTTTGGCTTTGTGTTACGAGATTTTTTGCAGTCTGTTGTAAATAGGGTAGAGCAGCACTTCGTGGGATCATCATCTTTTTTTCCAAAGTTTCAAAAAGCGATTGCCAAAGTAGAACGGTGAAATTTCCGCTCATCACACAAAGGGCATGATAAAGGGGTTTAAGCTGCACATCGATGGCGTAAAATGGATTTTTTAATTGCGGAAAAATTTTCTTAAATGAGTGACCTTCTTTTTCACTGATAAAAGGAATCTGCTCATATGTAGTGAGATCATAAAGCTCTGATCCAAAGGTCATTAACGGGTGAAGCCCCTGGGCAGATTTTGTAACAAGGGCTCCAGAAAAATGAATGAGAGTTTTATTTTTAAATTCTGGCCAAGATTGAATAAAGCTATCGATAGCAGAGTCTTTGATGAGTACTAAAATAATGGAGCAAGTACTTAAGGTTTCAAGGGGGCTAAGTTTTGATGTTTTTCTCGACCATTGTTTGTAGGGTATTGCACGTAATGTGAGGTAGTGAATCATATGACGAGCCATGCGGCCGTCACCTATAATACCGTAAGTAATTTCTGGTACTTGTCCCATGGATCAAGTCCTTTCAGCTAATGCGTAATGCTTTTATGAGTAAGTTACTGTCTCAAGCAAGATCAGTACTTCTAAATCAATTTATCAAATCTAGTCTTGAAAGCAATTGCGTTGTTGGGTGTGTCAAATAGATCAACAATATAAAGTAGATATAAGCTTATATCAGGTCTTTTAGGGAATGCTTGGAGGTTGTATAATGGTGTAATGGGCGCTCAAAAACTCAAAGCTAGAGCTGAAATTTCACAGCGTGAATGGGTTGAAATGGAAGTCACACTTTCGAGTGATCAAAAAATCGAAACACTCATTTGGCATGCATGGGGTTGTAATCAACTTCTTAAAGCGACTCAAATTGCGGCTGAAGAAATGAAATCAAAAAAACTTTCTGACATTAAGTGGCTCGGCGTTCAGCATTGGGATCTCCTAATTTCAGAAGTCATGATGCGTTTACAGGGAAATTTTGAAGTTCCAATGAAAGACGAAGAACTTTGTCATTGCCGAAAAATTCAAGCGTGTAAAATTGATGAAGCCATCGTAATGGGTGCACACACACCTGAAAAAGTGAAGGCCTGGACTACAGCAAGTTCGGGATGTGGAACTTGTCGACCAGATGTTGAAAAGCTCATTTCATTTCGACTTACTAAGAAATAAAATTAACCACGGAAACTATCCGCGGAAACTAACCGCGAAAACTAACCGCAACAACTCAACACAACAACTCAACACAACAACTCAACACAACAACTCAACACAACAACTCAACACAAC